>NZ_AAWS01000073.1 GCF_000169175.1 Microscilla marina ATCC 23134 | reverse complement strand
AATATCGTTTTCTTCGAGTTGGGCGTATACCTCTTGTGCATAATCATGAAACTTTTGCGAAATAGGCAAAATAGCAATTTGCTCAGGGGCCAGCCACAATGGAAATTTACCAGCACAATGTTCAGTCAATACGGCAATAAAACGCTCCAATGAACCAAATGGTGCACGGTGAATCATTACTGGGCGATGACGCTCATTGTCACTACCAGTGTATTCTAACTCAAAACGATCGGGCAATTGATAGTCTAACTGTACCGTACCCAGTTGCCATTTACGCTTCAGGGCATCTTTTACCATAAAGTCAAGCTTGGGCCCATAAAAAGCGGCTTCGCCTAATTCAGTAACTGTTTGTAAGCCCTTTTGTGCCGCTACATCAATGATAGCCTGTTCTGCCTGCTCCCAGTCTTCATCTTTACCAAAGTACTTGCTTTTATTCTCGGGGTCGCGCAACGAAATTTGAGCGGTGTAATCTTCAAAACCTAAAGCACTGAATACATACAGTACAAGATCAATTACTTTCCCAAACTCTTCTTTTACCTGCGCTGGTGTACAGAAAATATGCGCATCGTCTTGCGTAAAGCCACGTACACGGGTCAACCCATGCAACTCTCCACTTTGCTCATAACGGTACACTGTACCAAACTCTGCCAAACGCAAAGGCAAGTCTTTGTAAGAGCGGGGTTTTGACGCATAAATCTCACAATGGTGTGGGCAGTTCATAGGTTTAAGCATGAACTCTTCTCCCTCTTGTGGGGTAGCTATAGGCTGAAAAGAATCTTCGCCATACTTTTCCCAGTGTCCAGAGGTTTCGTATAGTTTTTTGCTGCCAATGTGTGGGGTCACTACTGGTGAATATCCCGCTTTGATTTGTGCCCTACGCATAAAGTTTTCTAAACGCTCACGCAACAATGCACCTTTGGGCAACCATAGTGGTAAACCTTTGCCTACCCGCTCAGAGAAAGTAAACAGCTCAAGTTCTTTCCCCAATTTACGGTGATCGCGTTTTTTGGCTTCCTCTAACAAAGCCAAGTGTTCCTTCAGCTCTTTTTGTTTAGGGAAAGTGATGCCATATATGCGGGTCAGCTGCTTACGATCGGTTTGCCCTAACCAGTAAGCTCCTGCCACATTGGTTAACTTGGCTGCTTTGATAAGCCCAGTACTGGGGATGTGTCCCCCACGGCATAAATCAGTAAAATTACCTTGGGTATAAAAAGTGATCGTACCATCTTCCAAACGATCAATCAACTCTAGTTTGTACTCGTCTCCTTTCTCGGTAAAGTACTCAATAGCCTCCGCCTTGCTTACTTCCTTACGCGCAAACTCGTTCTTTTGCTTGGCTAGTTCCAGCATTTTTGCTTCAATCTTAGGAAAAGCCTCTTCATTGATCACCACGTCATCGCCTGTATCAATATCGTAATAAAAACCACCGCTTTCTATAGAGGGGCCGATACCAAACTTGGTTCCAGGGTACAATGCTTCTACGGCTTCTGCCAAAAGGTGGGCTGAGGAGTGCCAAAAAGCTTGCTTTCCATCTTCATCTTTCCACGTCAATAAGCTTACGGTAGCGTCTTCATGAATGGGACGACTACTTTCCCACACTTCGCCATTTACTTTGGCAGTCAATACATTACGAGCCAAGCCTTCGCTTATGCTTAAGGCAACCTCGTGTCCAGTAGTTCCAGCGGGGTACTCTCTCACGCTCCCGTCGGGCAAGGTAATTTTGATGTTACTCATGATATAGGTTTAGTAGCTAAACAATGGTGTGCTTTACAAACAGCCCACTCCTTGAGTAGCCTATCCAACAATAATTTACAAAGATTGTAAAAGTTTTAAGAAGGGAAAATAATAATGGAGAAATTATCGGTTGAACCCATAATTGTTGTAAAACCAAACCATTGGCAAGCCATGAGTTCAGGTCAAACAAGTATCAATTGATGCTTATACTGTAGATACAGTGTTGGGTTTAGGGGTAAGATCGGGCTCAGGAATAGAGTTACGATCAAGCGTAATAAGGTAAGTAAAATAAGAGTATTTTTCGTCAATTTCTTCAAAATCGAAATTGATCAAATCACCAGATTTACGAGCCATGTCAACGAAACCCAATCCGGCACCACCTTTAGAGCCATACACACCATACTTGATAATGTTACGAAACAGTTTACGCTGCTTGTCACTGCTCAAGCTATTGATGTTTTCTATTTTACGCTCTATGAAAGGTTTTACATCGTTTTTTACAGCATTACCATTGATCAACAAATACTTGTCATCTCGACGAGATAGCAAAAAGATGGCTTCGTTTTCTGGTTCTATTTCGCTTTCGTTGTACCAATCGCGGGCATGTTTCACCGCGTTTTGCAACGATTCGATCATAATATTGAGTATTCTTCTTCTGATGAGGGGACTTTCCTTAGAACCAATCAGTTTTTTATCTACAATGCGTAGAAAGTAAACCATCAATTCCTGGGTAATTTCGCCCCGGTATGAGAAAAGAATAGACTCTGAAGCTACCGTCTTACGTAAATTTCGCAGATCGTCTAATAACATAGGAACGCTGTATTTTACGGCTAATTTTAAAAGGTTAATTAAAGTGATTACTCGTTTTGAGTATACCCAAATAAGTCATTTTTGTTTTGCAAAAGCAAATTTCAGCCCAAATTCGTTATTTATATTAAGTAAGTTTTCACCTATTATCTCTTATTTCTCTTACTTGTGCTGGGGCTTCTTCTTCCATTGCAGAATTTTTACTAAAACCTGTACAATATTTCTTTTGTATTTTTGCCGCTCTGATATAACTCATACTGGCAGCATATTGCCAATCGTTGCAAGCACCCAGTGTATCGCCCAAATACATTTTTGCTTTGCCTCTGATATAATAAGCCTCAGGGTCGTTTGGCTTACGCCTAATAGATGTACTTAGCTTGCTTACTGCTTCTTTATATTTTTTGAGTTCATAATATGAAATACCCAGATTAAAGTAAGCGTCTATCAAATCGGGGTTGAGTTGTATGGCTGTATTGCAATCTTCAATTGCTCCTCTGTAGTTTTTTAAGTTATACTTTACATTAGAGCGTCCTAGGTATGCCTTGGCGTGCATAGGGTTTACTTTTAATGCCCTACCAAAGTCTTTCACGGCTCCTTTGTAGTCTCCCTGATATGCTTTAATGTTGCCCGATTTAAAATAGGCATCTGCTCCTTTACGGCCAGACACACACCCGACAATAATAGTGATGATGATTATAAATGATAAACTATTTAATTTGAAAAAAAACATATTTAATACTCGATGGTTTTTGACTACACCTGTTTTGTTGTGTAGTACCTTTTAGAGCTTGTTTAAAATTAGCCGTTGGCAGAGCTTGCTTTACGCGATTTTCACTCTCATATATTTATATTGTTAAATCGAACCTATTTCTAAATCCCGATTCATCGGGCAGTTATGCTGTGGTGAGCTCAACAAAGTTAATTTAGCTAAAGTAGAGCTCACCATAGCAAAGCTACAGGTTCGGTTATCTGCAATAGCTGCCGTCACACGGGGTTCGCCCAACATCTACCAGATGTTGTCGTCTTCAAAGTTTAACGCATCTGAGAGCAAAACTCATCGAAAATCACGCTAAATGTGAAAATTTAAGCAAGCTCTTAGCGACAGTACTTCTTTATATATACACTAGATTCTGCAAATCCTAGCTCTCCAGCTTTTTTTATGTCTTCACAAGCCCCTTCATTATCACCTGCTTCATATTTCACCTGGGCTCTGCCTGCATACGCCATCGCATTTTTTGCATCGATGGCAATGATACGATTAAAGTCTGCTACTGCTTCCTGAAGGTCTTCAAGTTTAAAGTGCGCCATTCCACGATGGTAATATGCTTTTTTAAACTTGCCATCAAGTTTTATTGCCTGGTCAAATAAAGCAATCGCCGCCTTATATTCTTTAGCTGCGCTTTTTTCTTTACCTTGTTTAAGCAATTTAGCGGGTGTATCTTGTGCTTGTGCAATGTGTGCCATACAGCTCATAACGATTACCGCCGAAAAAACACATAGTTTGTATAATTGTCTCATTGTTTCTTGTGATGGGTTATTGTAAATAAAATCTTTTGTCATGTTACGTGAGTAATCATACCAAAGAAACGATGTTTTGTGTTTTTTGATTGAAGTCTGTTGCCATAAACTACTAATAATCAAGTAAATTTACTGACTTTTTAATAAATTTGCGTTAATATTCTATATTTTTGTACAGATTAGTCACCCATCATTTTATAAATCAGACATGTACTATTTGTACACAAAAATTGACATTCACTACATTTAAATTAATAATACCATGCTTATGAAAAATATTTTAGTTGTAGCCCTGTTCTTCACAGTAAGTATTTGCTTTGCCCAAGCCCAAAACATGCAACGCTTTGGCAAAAAAATAACCACAGAAAAAGCCCAAAATGCTTCGTCGTTGTATACAATTCTAGCGACCAAAGAAAAAAGTGGCAAAGTAAAGCTTAAAGGAGAGGTGTTGGCTGTTTGCAAGAAAAAGGGCTGTTGGATGAAAATGGACATGGGCGATAAGAATGATAAGCTATTTATACGTTTCAAAGACTATGGTTTCTTTGTACCCAAAGACTGTGACGGAAAAACTGCGGTAATTGAAGGTGTAGCCAAAAAAGAAACAATTACGGTGGCTCAGTTACGTCATTATGCACAAGACGCCGGAAAGAGTAAAAAAGAGATTGAAGCAATTAATCAACCACAGAAAAAATATACTTTTGAAGCCACCGGAGTTATTTTAATGTCAGATAAATAAAATACTCTCTTAGGAATAGTACCAAAATAAATTTACATTTTTAACGTCATCTTTCGCTGACAGAATTCGTTAAAAAAACTTGCCGTAGCGCTGCTATGACACGTTTTTTTGCCTCTCCTGCCAACAAAATATTTTGGCGTTACTATAGAACTTTATTTTTACACCATTCCTTACTGTTTGATCCTTTCATGACTCACAAACTTGGTTGTCAAGTTTGTGAGTTGAAAAATATTAAAAGCAGCATGCAAAAAAACCTTATGAAGTGTTCAAGTACAATGCTCACCTCAATTGTCGGTTTAGTATGAAAAAATCTTTTCTTTTGGTAAGTATCATCATTTTTTTGGGTGCAGTAAACTACAACTGCTCTTCTCCCCATAAAAAACTGTTCAAGCAATTGGCGGCAGAACAAGACCGTAGCAGGTACCCTAATGATGACAGCGAATTGGCTCTGTTAATGCGCGCAATGGATAAAGACATGCGATTGCTCAAAAAAGCAGTGGTGAATCAATCAGAACTACCACAATTGCTCAAGAAGTTTAAAGCAATTCATGTAGCTACCCCTACCGATGCTGAAGTAAAAACCCCACAGTTTACAGTATTGGCGCAGCTAATGGTAAACAATACTGAAAAAATATACAAAGCCAAGCATAAAAAGAAAGCATACAATTTACTGGTAAACAATTGCATCGCCTGCCACCAAAGCTATTGTCCTGGCCCTGTGGTAAGGATCAAAAAACTAAAAATTTCAGAATAATTATTTACGTTTTCACACTTTACCAGGCTTTGATATAGTTTAGAAAAAGAAACCATGGAACTTATTAATTTGTGTTTATGACAGCTTTATCGAATAGCGCTTTAACAAATAGCAGCTCTCACCCTGAAAGGTTGATGCACACTACGCAAGATATTTATAAGATTAAGTGCTTGCTAGACAGCGACGAAGAAACTAATATAAGGATGGCGCTTCAGATTGTAAAAGGGATGGGTGTTCCTAAAGAGTTGTATGTCGACTTTAATAATACATTTCTGAAAATATTTCTTTGCCTCGAAGAGGGCATACTTACACCGCTGCAGTCTTTGCAAAAACTTGAACTATTTGCTCTAGAACAACTAAAGCACCTGCCCGATGCCATTGGAAGTTTGCACAACCTCAAAATGCTGAACTTATGCGCCAATGCATTACAAGTAATTCCTGAAAGTATTGGCAAGCTACAAAAATTGCAATATTTAAACCTTGACAGTAACTACCTGCACCAGTTACCTACAAGTCTGGGACAACTAAAAAAGCTTGAATGGCTTGAACTAGGACAAAACAAGCTGGAAACGCTGCCAGATAGCATAGGACAGCTAAAAAACCTGCGCTATTTAAACCTCAAAAGAAATTACCTCACTGGTTTACCTTCTTCGTTTTTAGAGCTTCGCCAATTGACAGAATTATACCTTGAGGGCAACCAGTTTAGTAAAGCGTTTATTGAACACTTACAAAACCGTATGCCTCATACCCGAATTATTCTGTAACAGAAACAAGCTATGAGTTTCAAGTCCTTAGATACCGGTGTATATCGGTGCGACAAGTAGGTAGCTCACTAACAGGCAACGCCTTCTGGAACAAGCCGCTAAATATTGTATTCATCCGTTTCTTGCATAGCTTTGAGCCTTGCCAGCAATGGTGGGTGCGAATAATGAAAAAACACATAGGCTGGGTGGGGAGTTAGGTTGCTTAGGTTGTCGCTAGATAGTTTTTTGAGGGCACTGGCAAGTGCTTTGCCATTATAAGTAGTGCAAGCATACGCATCGGCTTCGTATTCATTTTTGCGGGAAAAAATATTCATGAATAAACTAGTGATCATAGAAATGGGTGAGTATAAAAAACCAAAAGCCAGGAGGTTGAGCCCAATGTTGAGCGATGAAGCTCCTAATGCCTGAGACAATGCTGGGTTGAACAGAAACCACGAAAGTATACATAAAACCAACCCTATTTGCAACACCGAAATAAGCATGCTCACTGGGATATGTTTCTTTTTGTAATGTCCTACCTCGTGTGCCAATACTGCTACCAGCTCTTGGGTACTATGGTTTTGAATAAGGGTATCGTATAATACTACTTTCTTTTTGGCACCCATGCCGCTAAAAAATGCATTGGCTTTGGTAGACCGCCTAGAGCCATCTATTACAAATAAATTGTTGAGTGGGAAGTTTACCTTTTGGCAGTATTGCTCTATTGAAGTACGTAGTTCGCCCTCTTCGAGCGGGGTAAATTTGTTAAATAAGGGCATAATAAGGCTGGTATAAAACATATTCATAAACACCATAAATACTGCAATAACCACCCAAAAATACACCCAAAACTGCTGCTGCATTTGGGCAATAAGGTATAAAAACGCAAAACCTAATGCTCCCCCCAAAACTCCTCCTAATATATACCCTTTGACCTTGTCAATGATAAATGTTTTAGGGGTGATTTTGTTAAACCCAAAGCGCTCTTCTATCACAAAGGTACTATACAGTTGAAAAGGCAAAGTCAAGACGTTGTTGGCGAGCATTAATACCGCAAAAAAGACCATTGTTTGTCCAATAGGATGATTTACTTGCCCGTTAACCCACTCGGCTACTACCGCAAACCCACCAGTAACAATAAGCATCAAGGTAACGACAAAACTCAAGGTACCAGTGAACAACGAAAAATGCCCCACTGCTTTTTTATACGCCAACGATCTTTGATATTCTTCATTTGTATACAAGCCCTCCAGCTCCTGGGGTAATTTTGCTGGGCTATTTTTCAGATTGAGCCATAGCAATAGATTGCTTAATAACTCATTAAAACAGAGTATAACTATAATTATGATAAATAGGTTTTGAGGGGTCATATTTGTTTGTTTAACTTTAACCGTATCAACAAGAGCTTTTTGTCAATGACTTATGAATTGCCAAAATAACACAATCCTGATTAAATTATAAAGTAAATGAACCTCCTGATGGTTTTAATAGTTGGTTAAAGAAAATATGCTTTATGGAAGAACAAGCCAAGCTAACCAATACTCTCCCTACCCAACTGGCGCAAGACCTATTGTATGCCATCAAAACCCAAAAGCCATACGAGAGCTATCTCATAGCACTGCAACAGCTCACAGTTGACAACTTGGTAGAGTTATTGGATTCTGAGGCAAAACGACTCAGCTTCTGGATTAATATCTATAATGCTTTTATTCAACTGGAGTTTTATAAAACGCCTGACCACAAGCCTTCCAATTTCTTCACAAAAAAATGCCTCCCTATTGCGGGGCAAGTCATGAGTTTTGACTTGATAGAGCACGGCATTTTACGCCGCTCTAAATTTAAGTATAGCCTGGGATATTTCAATAAGTTGTTTGTGGATAAAACAGAAAAACGACTACGAGTAGATAAAGTAGATTATCGCATTCATTTTGCTCTCAACTGTGGCGCCAAAAGCTGTCCTCCTATTGCCTTTTACTCAGACGAAAAAATTGAAGAGGAATTAGACCTGGCTACGGCTGCTTATCTCGAAAATGAGAGTATTTATCATGCTCGTAAGAATATGGTAGAAATTGCTAAATTAATGCAATGGTTTCGAGGAGATTTTGGCGGAAAAAGCGGCATCATTCGCATGCTACAACAATACAATATTATTCCAACAGACACCCACCCACGCTTGGTATTTCGCCCTTACGACTGGACGGTAGTATTAGATAATTTCAGGGATTGACTACTCCCCAAGCTAAAGTAGAGAGGATTCTCACCCAACGCACAACCCAATAGTTCACGTTAACGGATGGAGGCAAAAGCCCTTGCCTCAATATTTTTTGCAGCATTGATGTCTGCGTTTAGTTTTGTACCACAAGATGTACACACAAATTTGGCTTGTGTTTTCCTGCTTTCTTTGTCTTTGTGCCCACATTCAGAGCATACCTGGGAAGTACGCTTTGGGTTTACCTTGACAAAAGTTCGTTCGTGCCATTTCGATTTGTACTCCAGCTTATCCAAAAACATAGAAGGCGCCGTGTCCAGAATAGAGCGATTAGACCTGATTTGGCTTTGACATTCTTTCCAAGTGCTTCAGTGGTTCCTTTGGCGCTACCAGTCATATTACGAACTTTGAGGTTTTCAACCGCAATAGAGCCATATTTGAGAATTAAGCTTTTGCTGACTTTGTGTTGAAAATCGTTGCGAATACGGGCAATTTTAGCCTGAAGTTTGACAAGTTTTCGGGCTTGCTTCTTGAAGTTGCTCCCTCCTTTCTTTTTGCGGGAAAGGCTTCGTTGTTCAATCCTGAGCTTTTTTTGGTAGTGCTGAAAAAGGCGCGGATTGGCAATGTGTTCGCCATCTGAGGTTGTTAGAAAATGTTCTATCCCCCAATCCAATCCCACAGTTTGGTTATTGCTCGGAAGTGGTTGGGTGGTCGTTGAGAACATAATAGAAATATAGAAACCATCCGATTCTTTGATGATGGTTGCTCGCTTAAGTTTGGCTTCTTTGGGGATTTCTCGTGAGTAGAAGGTTTTGACCTCGCCTAGTTTTGGAAGAACAAAACGACCTGCCCCACAGTTGTCACGGGTGACTGACTTTAGAGTGATAGAATTGTATTTGCCTTTTTTCGCCCATTTGGGAAAGCCACCACCCTTAAAGAAAGATTGATAGGCTTTCTCAAGCCTTTGGAGCACATCCTGAAGACTCTGTGATGGAACATCTTTGATCCATTCAACATCCTTGAGGGTTTTGAGCTCCTTATCCAAATCAAAGCGAGACAAGTTAACGCCATATGCTTTGTAGGCGTATTGTTTTGTCTCTAAAGCAAGGTTGTAGACAAACCGACAAGCACCTACCCAGCTACTCAGTTTTTGAGTTTGGGTAGCAGACAAATTTCGGAGCTTGTATTTGTATGTCTTCACTACTTGGAGCATACTGCAATATACGGAAAACATGTTATTTATATGGCAATTAAATACTATAGTTAAGCTCTGGAAAAACGCTGGAAAAGCTCTAAAACTAGTGCATTAGGGATTAAATAAGTTGCCTATTAATTTGGATGAATTAACTTCGTTGAGCTCGCGAAAAGCTCGGTTTTGTTTTCTGACGAGTCGTGAAAATGGCGGATAGTTCGCTTTCTGAATTCCGATGCATATCGGAACCTTAGCTATCTAACTTTTTTACGAGGAAGTCAGGGGGCAAAAGTTGTCAAATAATATGTGAGTAACTTAGTACCTAATGCACTAGTGTCTACAAACTTGGCTATCATATCATTTGGTGTCCAAAATATCGCAGGAAAGTCCTGACTCAGGAAATACAAAAAAGGCTCAAAGAACTTTTGCTTTCAAAGGCTAAAGATTTAGGCATTGAAATTCAAACCATGGAGATTATCACAGACCAGGTGAATCTTTTCATCAAAGCGAAGCCTGTAGATGCTCCTCATTTCATTATTGGGCAACTTAAGGGCTACACCAGTCGCCATTTGAGGCAAGAATTTCCCCAACTAAAAAGTAGACTTCCAACACTTTGGACTAGATCATATTATGTGGAATCGGTAGGGCATATTTCAGAAAAAACCATCAAAAAATATATTGAAAACCAAAAAAAGGATTGAACATCATTTGCCATTCGGCAACTATTTTTCATCCCAATACTAAAGACAGTGGGCTTTCAAATAATATTTATCGTAAAAGACATATATAAGTTGCTAACTATTTACATTTCGCTGTTAGTTATAGCCTTACGCTACACGTTTCACTTGCGGTTCATGATTTAGATATACCACACCAATGCCCACACAATCATTAGTTCCCAATGTTGTTTGATAAAAATGCGCAGTTTTTTGAAGGCAATGCCCATTTGGGCTTCTACGGTCTTTTTGGAAATACCTAGTTGATCTGCCACTTGTTGATAGCTCAAGCCCTCGATGCGGGTCAAGGTAAAAATCTCGCTGCATCGCTTGGGTAAGGCTGCTATTGCCTGAGATAGCACGTGCTGAAGTTCGGCATTGTGCATGGCTTCTTCTACAGTGGCATTCTCGGCAATATGAATGGGGTGCTCTTCGGATGAGGTAGAATGTGATTTTTGTGAAACTTGGGTAGCTTTGCTTTTCAGGTAGTTGATTGAACGGTTTTTGACTGATGTATAAAGGTAAGCTTTGATTGAAGATTGTATTTTGAGTTTTTGGCGTTTTTCCCAAATATTAATGAAGGTTTCTTGTACTACTTCTTCCGATGATTGCTCTACCTTAAGGTACATAAAGGCGAAGTTGCAAAGCTCCTGATAGTAGCGTTTAAACACATATTCAAAAACGGATTGGTTGTGTGCGCTAATTTTCTCTACAATTTGTGCATCAGTATACTTACTATATTCGTTTTTATGCATTAGTTAAACTTACCAAGTGATTGATTATCAAAAAAGCAGGGAATGCGTAAGTTAAATATTTGGCTGCAAAGAAGGAAACAAACTACTTGTAAAAAAATGAAATACTCACCGTACCTTACTTTTATTTTACTCTGTTGCTTATATATGCATAGTTCAGCCCAATCTATAGTACACTCCATAGTAAATGCCCAAAAGAATAAAATACTTCGCATAGAAGCACTTGTTCAGTTGCTTGCTCAACAGGGCATCACTGTGACTGATTGGACAATAGAGCTATGGAAAACCGGCTATGAAGCCACACTTAAGGTGAAGGAAAAAACTGGAGTTATTTATACTGTTGGGGTTCAATGCTATACACAAGATGAAACATACGCTTCTCTGCAGAGTAAGGAGGCTTTTATTGAGAAAATGTTTGCTCAAGCCAATCAAGCCTCTGGGCAACGGTCTCACTGGCTTCGCTTTTTTGAGACACAAGCCCCACAGGTGGCTATAGTAGATGCAGCACTGGCTGTTTGTGATCAAAGCCGACACCAAACTACGGTCACGATTTATTCGGAGAACCGGGTCAAAATCAAGTACACCAATCACTGGAACGCCAAGTCGTTGAAACATAAAACCAACTACTACATGATAGATGCCCACTTTGACATTGCGGCGGGTGCTCACAACCTAAGAAAAATGCGCAATGAATTTGTTTTTGGCAAAACAATGAAAGTAGGGGTATCTGATGGCTCCAGCAAGCAAAACCGGGGGTGTGGCAATCGAATGCTGGCAAACTCAGGGAATTGCATCAGCAACAAAACAAAGACTAATATTTTCTCCCCTTCCACCATACCTTGACAGGTAAAAAGTAAAACACTGCCATGAGCCAGGTAAATGTCACATGGTATACTTCAAACAATGCCAGATAAACAACCAGATGAGTTTGTTTTGCCCGTTGTAATGTAATAGTAATAAACCCACACTGAATCAACAACTTAACTCCTGCCAAACCCATGGCCCAAAAGGGCGAAAACCAACCTAAACCCAATAAAAGGAGCCAAAAACTACTATGCAAACCAAAAAATAAGGATAAAAACCAAGGCGCTTGCAAAGCGCCCGACATCCAACGCTTGCGTTGATGCAGCCAGGCGCTGACAGTAGACACTGGCTCAGACAAGGCGGTCATATCAGGATGAATCATATTTTTGAAAGCATAGCCTTGCGCTACAACTGCCTGAAACAAGGCAAAATCTTCGGTAATAGAAAAAGGAATTTGTTCGTAGCCCCCTGTTTTGCGATAAGCTGCCGGGCATATTCCCATATTGTTGCCCATGGCCGTGACTGGAATGCCCCAATTGCTCCAAACCTTGATCAATCCCAGCGAATAAGCCCAGTCTATGGCCTGAAACTTATCAAACAAGCGTTTGCCCTGCACCAGCGTAAACCCAGTCACAATGCCTACTTGCTTACCCGAAACCTTGCTTTGCAAAGCCGCTAACATTGCCTGTACCCAACCCTCAGGCACCACAATGTCAGCATCGGTCACCAACCACCATTCGCCTTGGGCTACTTGCGCCAAATGTGCCAACACATTTGCTTTGCCCTTTGCCTTGCCCAAGTTTTGCTCGATGTTTATCAATTGGAAGTGGGGTTTGTCGGCAATAAAGTCTTGGATGATTTGGGCGGTAGCATCAGTAGAGTGGTCGTTGCCAATAAGTATTTGTAACTGACTTTTGGGATAATCAAGCGCTTGTAATGCCTGCAGGCAACGCAAGATATTGGTGGCTTCGTTGCGGGCAGCTATCATAATGGTCACTTGAGACGTGGGTTTGCTCTCTGTTACCTTAAACAAGTCTTTGTGCCCAAGCAACCCCACCAACAGACCAGCCTGGAACAAGAGGTAAATAACTAAGGGAATGAGTAGGTAAACGATGGTAGGTGGGGTTTTTATTATTTCAATATTTACAGCCATCATGTTTCATCTCCAATCGCCTCAAAACCAAAGCCTTGTTCGGCAAAGTGTGCCAAGTAGCGAGGCAGCACATACCGTAGTTTGTCAATAGACTTTACACTGTCGTGAAAAACCACAATAGAACCAGGAGTGGTATAGCCTATCGCTTTTTGCAAACACACCTCAGGCTCAAGGGTGGAGTCAAAGTCATAGGTGAGCACATCCCACATAATGACCTGATAACGGGTAACAAGGGACTTCATTTGGCTACGCTTTACTTTACCATAAGGTGGGCGAAATAAGGGTTTATGGGGCGAATGGCTGGCAGCATTCATAATTTGATAACACTGCTCTATATTGGTCAAGTATTCCTCGTCTTCGGTCTTCCATCCGTTGAGATGGTGGTAAGTATGGTTACCTGTGCGGTGTCCGTGGACAACCACTTGTTGATAAATATCGGGGTGTTTTCGAACATTGTCGCCCACGCAAAAGAACGTGGCTTTTGCCTGGTATTGCTTGAGTTGATCCAGCACATATTCGGTTACCTCTGGAATAGGTCCATCGTCGAAGGTGAGGTAAATAGTGGGTTGTTGAGTGTCTATTTTCCAGGTATACTGAGGAAACATTTGGCGTACCCACCAGGCAGTTTTAAAAAAACGCATATTATTGTATTAAATCATCCTTTGTAAGAAGAGCTTACCTTCCACAAAGTTTAGCCTTCATCATCTTCTTCTTGGGTATAGCGACAAGATAACATGGTAATGTCGTCACTGTACTGGTTTTCTTGTTTAAACATCTGAATCTCTCGAATCAGTTGATTGTGTAGTTTAGTTACATCCATATCACGGTTTTTGGTGATAAACTCCATCAAACGTTCAATGCCATATTCTTCGCCTTCAGGGTTAGAGGTTTCTGTAATACCATCGGTATAACTAAACAACAGAAACTCGTCTATATTGTCTACACTTTTTTGGTTGATGAAAGGCAGTGGATCAAAAATACCTAAAATAGTAGTGCCGCTGTGTAGTTGGTGGGCTTCATTGTTATACAACAAAAACGCAGGATTGTGTCCCGCATTGATGTAGTTAAACTGGCGGGTAGTTGTATTGTATAGCCCTATAAAAAAGGTAATGAAATGATCACCTTGGGCATTTTGCCAGATCAGGCTATTCAACTCACTAATGATTTCGTTTAAATCAGTCGTTTGGCGGGTAAGGGTACGCAACGATGCCTGGAAGTTAGACATTAGCAGGGCTGCTGGCACTCCCTTGCCCGATACGTCGGCAATACACAGTACAAACTCTTCGTCTGACACTGGAATGTAATCGTAATAGTCACCCCCTACTATATGGTGAGGAAAATAGGTAGCCTCAATCTGCAGAGATTTGGTTTTGGGCAACGACTTAGGAAAAAGCATAGATTGCACTTGTTTGGCAATATCAAGTTCTTTTTTAAAGGTTTCCTGTCTGATTTGCTTACGCACCAACTTCTTATTTTCAATGGCCACAATGATGATATTACTCAAGGTTTGCACAAAGCGGGTATCTACATCATTTAGCTCTGAATCGCTTTCATTAGAATCAAGAAACACATAGGCAAGCACCTTGTCTTTATGAAAAACCGGAATAATTACATCAAACTCATTAAAAGATTCGGTAGAAAAGTCTACATGGTCTACCGGAGAAATGTCACGAATGTCGGAAAGGGCTTCCGCTTCCAGGTCTATGTTAGAAAAATCGAGATTGGTACCAAAGTCTACCTTGCACTGCCACTTGTTGTCATCATCTTCAAAAACATAGAGGGCAAGCTTTTCTACTTGTAAATTACCCTGAAGTGTAAATTTGTACATTTTGTACAAAGAGTCTTCCGGAGCATTGTTATTAATTACTTGAGTAATCTCAAGAATCGAGTTAAGCTCTAGTTCAATCAAATGAAATTTCTTCTGATACATACTCACCGAGTTATCGTTTTAGGGTCGAAAGCGTCACGTAGTCCATTACCAAACAAATTAAACGCCAACACCATTAGGCTGATACAAAAGCTTGGGAAAAACACCAGATAAAAACCACCGGGCGTAGTCATAAGCCTGAAACCATCGGCCACCATAATTCCCCACGAAGGCATAGGAGGCGCTACCCCTAAACCTAAAAAACTCAAACCAGCTTCTATTAGTATTGCTGAAGCAAAATTAGAAGTAATAATTACGATCAAAGGTCCAATGATATTTGGCCAGATGTGTACCCGTATAATACGCAAGCTACGCATTCCCAAAGCACGGGCTGCTTCTATATATAATTTTTCTTTTACAGATAATATTTGCCCTCTTACCACACGGGCTATTTCTACCCAGGTAGTGAGCCCTACAGCTACAAAGGCCACCCACACCCCACGACTTTGCAAGGCAAGGCTAATGGCTATTACCAACATAATGCCCGGAATAGACCATACTACGGTCATAAACCACATGATGACACTGTCAACCATCCCTCCAAAAAAACCAGCCAGCGAACCTAATGTGAGCCCTACCATCAATGAGATAGCTACTGATACCAAGCCTATACCCAACGAAATACGCACCCCAAACAACAAACGACTGAGCATGTCGCGCCCGGTATGATCGGTACCCAAAATAAAGGTGCGATACTCTAGGTTATGCTTGACAAAGTTTTGTTTTAACTCTTCCGCTGTAGTCATTCTTGCCCGGTCTTTTAGATCATAATAAGTCACCCGGTTACCACTTACTTTGATATCTTTGGCTGTAGAAATACTATGCACAACATCTACTAACTGTATCGTTGATGATTTAATACCTCCAAACTCTAGGTAAGTTAAACTTACACCATCTATCTGATAGGGCAACACCTGATTGGCTTGTTTGATAATGGTACCCAAGTATTTGTCGGTGTTTTGATCGCCTATGATTTTTCTTAACATATTGTCAAAATCAGCCTTGGGGCGCAAAAAAGAGATTATTTTGGGTTTGTTCTTCAAACTGTCTATCAAGTTGGCAGGCAACTTTGCCTCTAATGCTTTTATTTGAGGTGGCAACAACTGATACGAAGTATCAGCAAGGGGTATAATGCGATAATCGCTTTCTTGCCCAAAGAGTAGTTTATAAAAAAAATTGTGCTGTTTTACTGCGCGGTCTTTTCTGATTTTGAGCATGCGGGCTCTAAAACCTGGGGGTTGTTGTTTGATCTGGTCTACCCTGTCGTTGGCGTTGGGTGTGTTGTCTGGCATAATAGAATACCCCAACAACGCAATGACCACTGCTATACAAATTACAATCATTCCAAACACTGCCGGAATATTGGCAAAGAGTCGTTTTTTGACGTAATAGTAAGGTGTCTTTAACTGCTGTTGTTTTTTACCTGATAGTATCAGGTTTTTCAACTTTTTGGTCTTTTTGTTTCTTTTATTTTCTGTATTCTTTTTTGCCATAACAATGCAAACGATTGCCTTTTTTAGTAGTAATATACAATGTAAAATAACTGAGGCAATCTTATCTGGTAATGGTTGAATAGTAAGTTTTGTGTACTACTCGTGGTGCTTTATTCTAAGTAAAACTACAAAAATAGCCTACTCCATCAAACAGGTATTTTGTTTTATTCAAACTCTTTCTTTTTCGCGTTTTGCTAACTCAATTTTCTTCCTTTCCAGTCATAAGCTCCCTTGTGTTGAGCCAATAAGCCAAAAAAAACAACATATAAAGGATAAATGGCTTGAACTATAGGTATCCACCAAATAAACTTTCTTTTTTTGAGATAGTTTAGCACTAAACTTAAAAAGATAAATTCAACTATGCATTTGATGCTTATTTGTGTCAAAAACGCATTTGCAGAATATCCTCCAAAAAGGTACGCCAAAAAAGCGAACAATAAACCAAAATTACAAAGAAAGATAAAAAAAGCGAGCATTTTGACTTTATAATCCTTGTAAAAGCTCCATTTACTCGCCCACCTTTTACGCTGATGAAAAAATTTGTTTAAGGTAGGTACCGGGCGTGTACTGACGATACTTTGGGGGTGTTTGACAAAATAGATACCTTGGGGATACTTTTGGGCAATTTTGTGCATCAAAAATTCATCATCACCTGAGGCCAGGTGTTCGGTACCAGCAAAACCACCTACTGCCTCAAAAGCAGCTTTACTGTATGAAAGGTTTGCTCCATTGCACATATTGGGGTTACCCAGCTGTAGCGAAGCCGCTCCAGAGCCTATCAAACTGGCAAACTCTACTACTTGTACTTGGGCAAACAAATGGTTGGCTGGAGCAAAGGTAACCGCCCCACTGACGAGTTGTGCGGCATATTGTTGATAAAACGTATAGTACACTTGCAACCACCCAGGCAATACTCTACAGTCACCATCGGTAGTAACCACATAGGTACCCTGTGCTGCCTGAATTGCCTTATGAATACCCGCTTTTTTGGGAGACGCTTCTACTTCATTTTGGTGCAAATGCAACAACTGAAGGCGAAAATCTGCTTGCCCAGCATACGCTTCTACCAAGGCCACGGTCTGGTCGGTAGAGTGATCGTTTACTATGATTACCTCAAACAAGTCTTTGGTCAAGGTTTGGGCACTCAAATCCTGCAACAAAGCCAGGATGTTTTCGGCTTCGTTGCGTACCACTATCACCACCGACAACACGCAAGATGTTTCGTGAAAACTCATAGGGTTTGCCTGGATACGAAAAAAAGGAATTTTTATCCAACCAAAAGTCAAATATGCCGCAAAAAAAGCATAAATTGTAAGAATTACAGTAATAATAATCTCCAAGGAATCAATACTTTAGGGGTTGCCAGAGGTGTAAAAATCGAATAAAGTAAAAAGAGATTGCCACACCAAAAGTGTGCTCCAAGGTCATTTAAAATTCAATGTTTTTTATTCGCAAATACAGTTGAGTAGCAAGATACAAGTTTTAGCTAATAAGTACTTGACTTGCTCGGCTAAAATTCAGGCAAAACGTTGGTTTCTTAGTGAGCAAATCAATACTTATGGAAAAAAAAGAAGGCGAAAAAATTATCATAGGCATCGATCCTGGTACTCAATTGATGGGCTACGGATTGATCCTGGTCAAAGGCAAAAAAGTAAGTGTCGTACAATACGGAGTAATTCATTTGGCAAAATACAGCAATCACGCACTAAAACTCAAAAAAATATTTGAAAGGGTAAGCCAGTTGGTAGAGGAGTACCTCCCCGACGAAATGGCACTGGAAGCGCCATTTATGGGCAAAAACGTGCAGGCCGCGCTCAAACTTGGCAGGGCACAGGGGGTGGCCATGTCAGCAGCTTTGGTACGACAAATACCTATAGCCGAGTACGCCCCTCGCAAAGTAAAACAATCGGTCACGGGTAGTGGCAATGCCTCCAAAGAACAAGTAGCAAGAATGTTGGAAAAACAACTGAACTTTACTTTTCACGAAAATGACACATTGGATGCCTCCGATGCCTTAGGTGTGGCGCTCTGCCATTACTTTCAAGGTAAACTTGGTGGTATGAACAAAGCAAAAAGCTGGGGAAGTTTTCTGAAAGACAACCCCAACAGGATTGCCAAGAAATAAGCCAAGCTAAAACTTTAATTTCTTCTTGAGAATTTTAAGCAACGCCTCTTTGTGCAACATCAACGATACTGTTTTGAGTTTGATAAAACCCTCTGACAAATACATATAGCCTCCACACTGGTTGTGGGTGCCCCACGAATTTTTCACAATGTAGTATTTCTCTTTGCCTTTTTGGGCAATGCCTACAATGTGCATCACGTGGTCTACGGTAGTGGCGTGGTTGTCGAAGCTGGCTTGCCGCATTTGCTGGTCAATGTTTTGATTGCCCGGAATAGTTGCCAGCGATGAACGAAACTTGAATGTTTTTTCGGTAACATCGCCGTTCCATACCAATGTATACCCCTGCTCCAGGGCATAGTCAATCGTTTGCATAAACTCGTTGAGTGGCACATTATGGTATAAACCAAACGACCAGTTGTAACGCGACTCAAGACAAAAAGGCTGGTAAAAAGGGTGATGGTTATAAGAAGTGAGGGTTATATAGTCGTTGGTATTTAAACCTACCTGGGTTTTGGCGTAGCTCTGAGGAGTATATCTTTTGCCTTGGTAGGCAAATGTTTGGGGTACATTGCCCAGTTGAGCATCTAATATTGCCGAAAAATCTGCCTGCCAGTTTACCGGAAGTTGACGCCCCTTTTTCTTACTGATACTTACTACAAATTTTTTTGCGGCAGTGTCTAACCTAGCGTGGTTGTGATACTGCTCGCCGTGTATTCTGCCCGAATACACACTTTCGGGTACAATACCAAAATCACGTATAGCATTCATTACATCGTGGGGTTGCCCACCTGCTGTAAAAAATGAGTGCCCCATCATACGTACATACATGGTGGCTTTTTGTTGATAAATCATACGGGCAATATACATTTCAGACAAGTCGAGGGGTCGTTTCCCCTGACGCAACAATTCACTCTCGATAAAAGATACTGCGGCAAAACTCCAGCAGGTACCCGATCTGCTTTGGTTTTTGATAGAGGTAGCATCATTTTTTTTAACAATGGTAAACCCCGGAAGTTGCTGTGCCGAAAGTTGCCCTGCCATACAAAGTATAAGAAAAGTATAGATATATTTCATTGCCGTTTTTTTATGTGAACAAGAAAGTTTATTCATTATAATACTTGCAACGATGCAGCTTCTTACATAGTTTTAGAGTAAAGCAAAACGAGGTTGGGTTATCTCAGAATTCAAGTTTTATACCTGGCAGATTTCAAAAACCTGACAAGCATAGCTAAATATTAGACGAGTATTCTCTATAAACCATACTCTGCCAACAAATAAACCATGGTGGCCATTGCCGCCGCCCCCAATTGTAGCTCACGAGGGTTTACCTTGTCAAAGGTATCAGTTTCGGTGTGGTGGTAGTCAAAATAACGTTGCCCATCAGGGCTTAAACCCATAATCGTTACGCCTTGAGTACGCAATGGTCCTATATCGGCTCCTCCCCCACCTTGGCGCAACTGTACTCCATAAGGGGCAAAAAGTTTTGCCCATTTTTGCACTTTAGCAAACTTCTTAAAATCATTGTTTATTCCAATGGCACGCGGGCTGAAACCGCCTGCATCGGACTCTAGTGCAGCAATGTGTTTTTCTTTATTTTGAGCCGCCAGCTCAGCATATTTGCGCCCACCACGCAACCCGTTTTCTTCATTCATGAACATGACTGCTCTGATTGTTCTTTTGGGCTTGATGCCTGCTGCTTTGATCAAACGTAATACGTCCATAGATTGAACCACCCCAGCCCCATCGTCGTGGGCACCATCACCAGTGTCCCAAGAGTCTAAGTGGCCACCCACTACAATAATTTCGTCAGGGTACTGTGTGCCTTTGAGCTCGCCCACCACATTGTACGACTTTTTCTCTTTGAGCATTTTGCAAGTAGTACGAAAGTAAAACTTAAGCTTGCGATCGTCTTTAAGCAAACTACTCAACAATTCGGCACCTTTGGTACTGATTGCCACCGCTGGTATTTTAGGCACATTTAGCTGGTAACGCAAACTGCCAGTATGAGGGTAGTCATCTATTCGACCAGTCATAGAACGTACTACCATGCCTATAGCTCCCAGTTTGGCAGCTTCTGAGGCTCCAGAGCCTCGCTGATTTACTGCACCTCCATAAGCCCTGAAAGTAGCAATTTTGGTATTGTCAAAAGGACGGTTAAAAAACACGATTTTACCTTGTACCAGACCTTTGCCTAGTTTACGCAGCTCGTCAAAGTTTTTTACCTCTACTACTTCGGCGGCAATGCCTTGCCCACCCGTACCTACAGAGTTGCCCAAAGCACATACACGCACCTCTTGTGAGCCTATTTTTTGTGAATTTACAATTTTACCTATTTCTTTGTCGCCACGTACCCAGTGGGGCACCATTACGTCTTGCAAAAATACCCGGTCAACGCCTAAAGTATCCATGACTTGCCGGGTAAACTCTACCGCCGCTGCTGCCTGAGGCGACCCTGCCAGGCGTCCACCTATTTTGTTGCACAAAAAGTCGAGCCACTCATAGGCCTTGGGTTGAGTAAGCGACAAGTCATACATTTTACGAATGAGTTGCTGGTCTTTTGTAGACTTTTTATTGTTTTGTGCCTGCCCTGGCACCACCCACCACATCAGCAATAGTAGTAGTATTGCTTTTGGATGGTTACAGTAATTGTTTTTCATATATATACTTCAATTACGAGTGAGAAAATTACGAATTGTTAAAAACCAAACACTACCTCACCACCACTGCGTTTTGCAAACGGTACATCAAGTGGTTGGGGTTGGTAGCGTTGAGTTTGAGTATGCCTTTGAGCACTATAGGTTTGTCAGTGTATTTAATTTTTTGTTGGCTGGTTACCTCCATCACGGTTTCGGGGCCTGCTCCTCCACAAAAATAACAAAGGTTGTAAGGCAACGCCGATAGTATAAAAAAGCCCTGCTTGGTGTAGGCTTCTATAGGTATAAGATAACCTTTGATGGTGATACTTTTGCCATTGAGGGCTTTTACTTTGCTGCCAAATAGTGGGATGTCTACCTCATATCTTTTTTGAGAATCATATTTAGTTTTGATTTGTGTATCTTTAAGGGTTTTCCAAACGGCATAGGGATTTTGAGCATATAAGCCTGGGCTACCCAAGGCAATAAAGTATATCAGAATAAGGAGTTTTTTCATATATCAATAGTCCATAGTATTTAGTCGATAGTCCATAGCTGATTCGAGTAAATGTTCACCTTGTTAAATGCTGTAAACCAGTATTTTATATTAAGATTGCGTACTCACTTTATTTTTAAAAGTGTTTCGGTTGTATGCCTAAACACCCAATTAAATAGTTTTTAAATTCATAAATGACTGATAACCGAGCCTCTGGCGAGTCCTTAGATACCGATGTATATCGGTGCTCAACAAAGTTAAACAGCAAACAACTTTGACTAAAATCACTGCGGAGCATTGTATATAAAACAAGCTATTCAACCATTGATAAGCAATGACCGACACAGAGAAAAACAAGATTTGTAGCTGCATCATCCTTCACCCCGTAAAGGCAAGTTACACGTAAGCTTTTCGTTGTTAGCAACAAAATTGCTCGATGTAGATTTATCCCGTAAACTTATGATCTTTTTAGGAAAGTATGGCTATAAAACTGGGTAGATACAAAACAACAGTCAGGATTAGTTTAAATATTGATGAAAATGAGAAAAATGAGGTTGCTTTTAGGATTGGTAGCAGGGTTGTTTTTGGGCACTCAAAGCATGGGGCAAGCTCAAAACAAAAAAGTGCGTTACATTCAGGATTTATATTATTATATCAAAGATAAGATTACTCAAGAGAAGTACTATATCAACGAATATAACTTTAACTCTACCGGAAAAGGCTTGCCTAAGCAAGGAGATTACAAAAGGTTTGAACGCTATTTTTACAGTTTCAGTGGTAAGGCAGCTCCTACCATCCGTACCATTACCATAAAAACAGTAGTAAAAAAAACACTTGATTATGAAGAGTTTTTGTATGACTTGGATGGTCAACTAATTTTTTATTATGAAAAGCGCAACGATAAGAAAAAGCTCTACGGTGAAATTTCTATTTATTTTAACAAAGGCAAAGCGATTCATATTGTCAAAGACCGTCAGGTATTTGACAAGACTACAATTGACCAGAACGAAAACTTTCTAAAATTGGCCTGGAATAAAGGAAACACTTACCACAAAAAATTTGATACCCAAATGGCCAGGTATAGAGAGTAGTTTAATCATGAGGAAGAGAATTACGAATAAATCAATTGCGAACAGGGCAAGACCATTTGTAATTTAGCCCGAAGTCAGTAGCTTCTACAGCCTAAAGCTATTAGCCTTTAGGCTGGTTTTCAAGTATCCCATCCACCCTATAACACATTGATTTTTAAAAACTTATAAAATTTGAAAATAGAAACCTGTAGTTCTTAGTCTCGCTTCGCGCCCATTCGTAATTCTCTCATTCATAATTCGTAATTAATAATGTTGTATATTCGGCCACAGAAAGTGAATACTTTAACCAAAGGAGACCAGAAACCTTTAAACAAACGGGGCAGAACCGAAAAGCCATACGAGTAGGAAAATACAAAAGTAAAAAAATGAAAAAAGCGATTTTAATGTGCGCATTGGCGTCAGGGTTGTTGTTTTCTTGTGGCCAAGACAAGCAAGCAAAAGAAGAAAACACAACCCAAACAGATACTACAGCAAAGGATACAAGTAAAAAAGATACTGAAGAAACTACTACCAACGATACAGCTGTAGACAAAGAAAAAGTAGTAGCGGCTCACAATAACTTGCGTAGTGAAATTGAGACAAAAATAAAAGAGATAAAACCTGTCGAGGTTTCGACCAAGGAATTGAGAGAAAAAGTAAAGCAAAAGTGGTCAAAAATTGAGTTTTATGTGCTTGACAATCAAGTAGTAAGAGTAAAAACTTACCCTCACGAAAATATAAGTAAAAGAACTGAGGAGTTTTATTTTAAAGATGGTAAACTAGCCATAGTGACCATAGAAGACGATGGTAGTACTTCAAAAGATAAAGAAAAAGGAAGTATTGAGAAAGCGTATTACTACCAGAACGATAAGCTTGTGTCTGAGGTGAATAACTCAAAAGAAACAGAGTTCAGCATCAAAAACTCTGAAGCCGAAGAGTTGTTACAAGAAGCCAAAGAATACTTGGAAATATACAAATCAAAAAAATAAATTGTAATACTTAGCCTACAAGAGGCTTCTAATAGCGCCAGCTATGCAACTAAATATTTTATTCATCGCCCCACCCACCAACTGTAAATCCCGCACAGTGGGGATACTGTGGCCACTCGAATCACTTTATTTTTCAACTGTTACTTAGGGTGCAAAAAGCTTGATTTTTCACCCTGTCTAAAGCATACAAAAGCCACAAGGTGCTCAATTTTAAGCGCCTTATGGCCAGTGTTTTCATTGGTCAATTTAAATTTGTCTTCAATGGTTTCAGCTTTTTACCTGAAAAAACTCCCTGTTTTTTGAGCAAAGTAGCCAAAAATGGATTCGCTACACTTACCCCATGTACTAGTTCGGGCGTAGGCGTAAACTCTGCCACCCCTACCGTACGAGGGGCAATCCAACCCGACAATTCAGGGTCAAGCCCAGCGCGTTGGCATGCCCTTTTTACTGTAGACTTATTGCAAGTAGCTTCCCCTTCAAACACCTCCCAGGGCAACGGCAAACGTTGCCATACCTGTGTATTTGGCTCCAGCCCACTGCCTGCCGTCCGATGCCAAGCCGCCAAGTCGCCCGCTATCAAACGCATCACTTTACCAAAACACATGGTATCCAGTACAAACTCTGCCCCCATTGCATAGATCATATTCATCCAGGCATCACGGGCTTTGTTCCAGGCTCCGGCAGTAATGTTCCAGGTAGACGAGTCATTACCTCGTTTTACCACCATCGTTTCTTTATTGATTTGATTATCGTGCCATAGCTTTTTGAGCATACCCGCCAGTTCTTCCAACAGGCTGGTCCATTTGCCCAACAGCTGTCCACGTTCATGGTCGCTGAGTTTTTCCAGGGTTTGCGCCACTGGATACACATAAGCCATTGCCAGGTAGTTGGGGGTACCCTTGTCTTCGCTTAGCTTCAGCAACATCTGAGATATTTTGTCAAACGGACGAGTTTGCCCATTTACCGTAAATTCGCTGCGCAAATTGCAACGTGCGGTGTAGTAGGCAATAAAACAAGCCGTATATTTGTCTTGAGCAAACATATCGTAACTCAAACGATGTACAATGCCGTGCTTTGCTACTTGCTGAAATGCTCGTTTTTTATAGGCTGCAATCAACCCCTCCAATTTGGTTTCCATTCTTTGCAAGTGCCTGAACAGTTTGTTGTAGCGACGCTTCGAAATGTCTAACCCTATAGCCTTGCGCGAAAGTCGGTTCAGGCGGTGGTGCATAAAATCGTTTTTGCCAAAAGTTTTATTGATTTGAGGCGACAGTTTTTTAATAAAACCCTCAATGGCTTCAGGATCGTGTCCGTCTACTTCGGGCACTTGGTCAAGCCTGAAAAGCTCTGCAGCTTTGTTGACCTGGCGGTTGGCACCAGACGGCATGGCAAAAGACTGCATCATAGAGGTGTACTGCATAAAGCGGTTTTTAAGGCTTCCTTTGGCAGCTTTGTTTAGGGTAATGTGTTGTGCCTTGGTCAGTTCATTGCCTATCAGTTCCATGACCATTGCCGCCACGTCTTCGGGGCGCTTGCGCATAAAAATGGTTTTGTATAATTGATATAAGTTCATAGTGCATTGTTGTTTTTTATGATGCCTGAGGCAACCATTGATGTATTGAAAAATCAGGGAAAGCAAGCATGCTAAATGTTTCGTTTCAGGAAAAGTAGAAGGAAGCACGCTTATAGCCCCGATTTAGGAACTGAGGGTAGGGCTCGAACCTACGTCCATCCGGGCCCAGCGCCGGACGTTCTACCACTGAACTACCTCAGTTTTGTTGTTTTAGTAACAGACCAAAATCAATCATTTTATTTTTCAGTGTCAGTTAATAAAAAAGGAAAGCAGGCATGCTAGTACTCCAGACACTAAATATGTAAAGTGGTATTCTGCAACTTTTGCCCTTTGGCTTCTCTTCAAAAATATCACGTAGCTATGGCTATGCTCTATTTTTCAAGATCGCCAAAAGAACAAAATTCATCAAAATTCCTACTTTAACTACTTAGAAGCTAGAGTACCAGTTTTTTTGGAAAAAAAATAGAAGGAAGCATGCCTATAGCCTTTTGTTGGCATTGAGGGCAGGGCTCGAACCTGCGTCCTTTCGGTTAAGCGCCGAAAGCTCTACCACTGAGCTACCTCAACGTATGACAAATGGATAAGTCAATCGGGAAACCAGGCGCACTAAATCAAAAAAGAAATAGAAGGAAGTACGCTTATAGCCTGATTGTTTTACCCTTTGTAATTAGTTGTTGATACAAAGTAAAAGTGCTATTGCGCAATGTTTTTGCGTAGTAAAAACTATTTTTGTATTTTTCAAAAAACCTATAAAATAGGGGCAAAACGTTGTTTTAGAGTAAAATTATCAAAGTCAGCGTGTAAAAGAGGTAAGTTTACCTTCGGAGACACTTTTTTTAGCCCAGATGATCACTTTTGGAAATGAAACCACTAACTAATTTTTAAACCTACACTACAACTAATGGCAAAAAAAGACAATGACTGGGCAGTGAAAACAATGACTACCTGGCTAAACGAACACCAAGGAGCCGCACCAACCCAATGTGAAGTAGTATGGACCAAGAAAATACCCTGGAATGGCAAAAAAGAAAAAGTGTTTTTGGTATACTATCAAATGTCCAATGGTTACGAAATGGTGGGGCTTACCGGACCAGTCACCTGGAGCCTGACCACCAATACAACACAAACCATTAGTTTGGCAATGCTGGAGGCGCTCGACCTTAAAGAAAATCAACGCTGGCAACGCCTGGTCAACTTATATGCAGGTTGGTATTATTGCCACCAAAACGAAACCCAAACCCACACTTGGCAAGCCAAGCTCAACGTAACTCCTGCTGATATTGACGAGCGGTTAAAAACCTATTACGAACGTCCTTACAAAACTTTGCCTGAAGACACCCAAGGTATACTGTACCAAAAAAAATACTTGTCGTTTTTTAGGAACTCTATCACCGAAAAGGGTGAGCTATTGGGCAATAGATCTTATAGCGGGCAAGTGGTAAAAGGCGAAAAACTGTATTGTTTTCATTGGATGCAGTGCCACTGGGCTTGCCAGGAGATCAAAGAGTGTGTATGGCTCGACAACCAAATGTTTTATATATGTAAGATGGACTTATGGCACGATCTGAGCAAAGACGAAAGCCTGAGGGCAGAAGGCAACCTCAAAGCCGAAGAGTATATGGTCATTGCGATGAATACTGAGGGTGAAATAAACGCCGTGTATTTTTTTGGTTTGCAAGTGCCCCTTTATTCCGATTGGGTGCGCTACCATTGGGTAGGTACTCATTATGGGCCCTATATGATGTTTAATCGTTGGGGAGGGCTCGCCTATTTATACGACTACCATACTTCTGCTGGGGTGCTTGCCGAAAGTGTGGCAAAAAAGATAGAAAATCGTACTCTCAAGGGCTCGTACAAACCAGCGGACATACAAGTACAACAACGGCTACGGCTAGACGAAGCACTACTGGGAAGAGGGGAAGTAAATGGGTAAAAATGAGTAAAGACCATCTGTAAAGTGGGGCTTGTGGCGATTGTAAGCCCTAACCCGCAAGATTTTTGTGCCTTGTGCGCCAAATCTTGTATCTTGCGCATTAAACTAATCACGCATGCAAAGAATAATAAAAATATTGATCGTAGCGTCTTGCACGCTACCACTGGGTTTTAGTCCTTTAATTTTAATGATTGGCTTTGATGCTTATATATCAGTACTGACTACCATGAGCTTTACCGTGTTTATCCCGCTTGCTTTTGTGCTCTACATGTACGACACCGTATTGTGCATGGGAGGCTTCAAACGCAAACAAGAGGCTTTTTGGCTACAGATGGCAGTAGCTGTCGCGTTTATACTATTGGTAGGAGCCATTGTTTGGTTTAGTCAAGTGTCGGTCATTACCAGTGATATTGACTTCAAAGATCGCGGGTTGATATTTGTCCTTTCATTTATGCTTTTTGGGGCAGTACTTAACAATGTGGCAGATAAACGACTGATTTAGGTAGGCTCAGCTTTACTTGCGTTGCTCATGAGCATTTTATTCAACTCCACTGCATAGAAAGGCTAATAGCCAAAGTTTGTTGGCACCATCGCCTAATAACTAAAAAAACTTCATAACAATGCCCGTAAACAGAAACGCCCTCATTCGTTATCGCACTATAGACAATTGCCTGCGTAACCGTTTTCGTCCCTGGACGCTGGATGATTTGATAGAAGCTTGCTCGGAGGCTTTGTATGAGTATGAGGGCATAGACAAGGGGGTGAGCAGACGTACTGTACAAATGGATATTCAGATGATGCGGAGCGACAAGCTGGGTTACAATGCCCCTATTATAGTGCAAGACCGCAAATACTATACTTACGAAGACCCTGAGTATTCTATCACCAACATTCCGCTCACCGACCAAGATCTGCTGAAACTCAACGAAGTAGTAGAGATTTTGAAGCAATTCAAAGGGTTTACTCACTTCAAAGAATTGAGCGGGATGGTGCAAAAGCTGGAAGACAAGATTCATACGGCAAAAACCGACCAGGAATCGGTGATTGACTTTGAAAAAAACGAAAACCTGCGTGGTCTGGAGTACCTGGACGTGATCTACGAAGCCATCTTGCAAAAAAAACCCATCGAGCTTACTTACCAATCTTTTCGCGCCCGACGCGCCAACACCTTTGTGCTGTTTCCTTATTTACTCAAAGAATACCGCAACCGTTGGTTTGTAATGGGCAATAAGCAGGGGTTTCCTGACATTAGCACGCTTGCCCTGGACAGGGTTCAAGAAATCGAAAAATCTTACGAAAAATTTCAGGAAACTGAAGTAGACCTGAGCGAGTATTTTAAAAATGTGATAGGGGTTACCGTAAATGCCAATCAACGCCCCGAAAAGGTGGTATTAAAGATAGACCGACGCAGCTCGCCTTATGTCATTACCAAACCCATTCATCATAGCCAGCAAATCCTTGAAAAAGGGGAAGAAGGCATTACTATTTCGATCAATGTGCAACTCAACTACGAACTGGAGCGCGAAATATTGGGTTTTGGCGAAACTATGATAGTGCTACAGCCCAAACGCCTACGCGAACGCATAGAAAACCGCCTCAAGTATAACCTGCACCTGTACGACCAACTTGACAATAAAACAGAGGAATAGCAGCTCTTTAGAGAAGGATGGAGTCTGCTTTTTTTTCAGAAAATTGAGCCCCCAATAATGTGCTTCAAAAAACGCTAAAAAAGCACCCAACAAACACACGTATAAACAACTGCAAATCAACACCTTAACCTTGGTGTTTTTGCCCTTGATATTTTTCAAAAATTTATTTCATATTTATGTAGTTTTATCTGTTTTTTTATCAGACTTTTAGCCCCGAAAATTTGATAAAAAATGAAGCACTCAATTCTAATTTCACCCGACGCATTTGAACCAAGCAAACACTGGTACCCAAAGGCGTTGAATGCGACCATTCACCCAATGGTGGCGTTTTTCTTAAACCTAAGTCAGGAGCGAATCGTGCAACGCTATTGCCACCTCAATCCTATGGTAAAGCCCGACGATTTGATGAAGTGGATGAAATACCAACCCAAGCATTTTTATTGGGCAGGCACCGACCTTATCCACGTGACGTCGGAGCAGGGCAAACGCCAGATGGTGGTGATAGAAACCAATTCTTGCCCATCGGGGCAAAAGTCTATGCCCTTGCTAGACGATAACTTAGAAATGGGTGGGTACGAAATATTGATGCGTGAAACCTTCAAGCCACTGCTCAAAACCCGTCGTTTGCCCGAAGGCGACCTGGCGGTAATTTATGACAAAAACCCTATGGAAGCTTCAGGCTATGCCGCGGCTATGGCAAGCGTGTTTCAGGAGAATGTTCATTTTATTCCTTTTTATAACCAGGCAGATGAGCAAAATGTCCGGTTAAACGAATCGGGCATACTGGAATTTGCCGATGAGTCGGGCAATTGGAAACCCCTACGGGCGGTGTTTAGGTATTTGACCCAAAAGCCCTGGAACCGTTTACCCATCAAGAGCAAAACCTTCATTTTTAACCCCATCATTGCTTGTTTGGCAGGGGGACGCAACAAAATGGTGGCTTCTAAGGCGTATGAGTTTTTTAATGCCGAGATTGCCGAAAGCAACCTCAAGATTTTTACCCCGGAAACCATCTGGGATGTAAGCAAAAACGAAGTGCCGCTTTGGGTACAAAAAATGGGCGGACAAGCCGTCATTAAAATACCCTATTCCAATGCCGGGCAAGGGGTTTTTACTATAGTCAATCAGCAAGAACTGGACAACTTTATGGCAAAAGACTATGAGTATGACCAGTTTATTATACAAAGTCTGATTGGCAACTATTGGTGGAGCTCAAATACCCAAGAGGGCAGGTTTTACCATGTAGGGACTATGCCTGACAAAAAAGGGGAAAGCTTTGCTGCTGATGTACGTATGATGCTTCGTAGTACCAAAGATGGTTTCAAGCCGTTGGCAATTTATGCCCGTAAAGCAGCCGCGCCTTTGCTCGATCATTTAGAGTCGGGTGCCAACTCGTGGCAAATACTGGGTACCAACCTGTCGGTAAAGCTTGACCAAAACCAATGGAGTTCTGACACCGACCGTTTGTTGTTGATGGATCGTCGCGACTTTAACCGTTTGGGGGTAGGGCTGGACGATCTTATTCAAGGGTATATCCAAACCTTACTTGCCACCATTGCTGTAGACAAAATGGCAGTAAATTTTATAGGTACTAAAGGGGCACTCAAGCAAAAGCTTTTCCGCTCGCTTAACAACGACCAGGCATTAATTGACGAAATAATGGTAAGCTAATGATAGATACACAGATAGAAGTTATCAAAAGATTGGATTTGGACACCATCCCCGATGGTTTCTTCAAAAAGTTCCGGGTTCACCTCGTGTCTAATGGTATGGGGCAACCCATATACATACCTGTGATGGTTGCCAAGGGCAAAAAAGAAGGGCCTGTATTGGGCGTTACTGCGGCTGTACACGGCAACGAGCTCAATGGTATATCGGTTATCCAGAAGATTTTCAAGCAAATAGATGTCAATACCCTTACGGGTACCATTGTAGGGGTAATTGCCTTTAATGTGCCTGCTTTGCTCAATCAGGAACGCCGTTTTATAGATGGCGAAGACATCAACCGTATTATGCCAGAGCAGCGAGTTTGGCAATACCAGTGAGGTGTATGTGTATAGAATGATGGAGCGGATAATTCAGCAGTTCGATTATTTGATTGACCTGCACACGGCTAGTTTTGGGCGCATCAACTCTTATTATATTCGCGCCAATATGAAGGGCAAAGTTGCCTCCAGAATGTCGAACCTGCAAAACGCCGATATTATACTCAGCAATCAAGGGGCTGACGGTACCTTACGCAGTGCCGCTACCGATATGGGCATTCATGCCATTACTTCAGAACTGGGCGATCCTAACCGTTTTCAGAAAGGAATGATTAGCTCAGGACTAGAGGGCATATTTAATGTAATGATTGACCTGGGTATGATAAAAGGAACGATTGTACCCCCTGCGGCTCCTCCAGTATTGTGTGGGCGTTCTTACTGGATTTATGCCAACGAAGGTGGTGTGCTTGAGGTATTGCCCAACATTGTAGACGAAATAAAAAAGGGGCAGAAAATAGCCGTCACCAAAAACATATTTGGCGATGTTGCCAAAGAATACTTTGCCCCTGGAGATGGCGTGGTGATTGGCAAAAGTGTGCACCCTATCAACCAAACTGGGGGGCGTATTTTGCACTTGGGAATTCGTGAGGCTTTTTAATTACGAATGGATCAATTACGAATTACGAATGAAGGCGAAGCCACTATAGTCTACAGACTACTGACTCCGGACTAATTTTCAATTACGAATTACGAATGAAGGCAAAGCCACTATGGTCTACAGACTACTAACTCCAGACTAATTTTCAATTACGAATGAAGGCGAAGCCACTATGGTCTACAGACTACTGACTCCGGACTAATAGAAAACTGCTCTAAAGCAAAAAACGAGATGGCAACACCATCTCGTTTTTTTTTTCTAACCACAAAGCTTATTAAATATCTTTGGTTAGTATTTATTCAAACCAAAGACCAAAAATAAAAACGTGGCGAGAATAAATTTCAACTCATTGATAGTCAATGAAATAAATTTCGTTTTTTCTTGCTTTATAGCTTTAGCCTTTTTTAAAAAAATGATTTTTTATACGAAATATCGTGTATTAATCGATATTTCGTAGTCAAATATTACACAGGCAACGACTT
>NZ_AAWS01000072.1 GCF_000169175.1 Microscilla marina ATCC 23134 | reverse complement strand
CATCGCCCGACCAGGAGTAAAGGTAAAGCGCCATCGTAAGATTTATATTACCATTACGCCAAAAAATGCTCCCAGAGTAAAAATGCCTAAGTTAGTAGATGTTCCCTTTGATATGGCAGAAAACATGCTCAAAAACCTAGACCTGGACTTGGGTAAAATCACTTACAAACCTTTTATTGGTGAAAATGTGATTATGGAACAACACTATTTAGGTAAAAAAATTCAGCCCAACACTTATATACCAAAAGGTAGCAAAATAGACTTGATAGTAGGAGATGGTTTGGGTGAAAAGGAATTCAAGATGCCCGATTTAGTCATGATGCCCCTCGACGAAGCTGAGCAGTTGCTAAAAGGGTACGATTTATTGTTAGGTAACATTACTTATGTATACAACAGTGACAAAGAGTTAGGAACCGTTGTGCGCCAAAACCCTCCAGTGTTTATTGGCAAGAAAAAAGATGGAATAAAAAAAGGAAGTTCATTAGACGCTCGTAAACGTACCACCGTACACGCAGGCGAGCTGGTAGACTTATGGGTAGTGGGTAATCCTGCACCTAAAGCCAAAAAAGATGGCGAAAAAGACGAAGAAGATCCATTGAAGTACCTCGATACTATCAATATTCGCAAAGCAGACGAGATAAAAAACTACAAAAAACGTAAGCTTAAAAAAGACGATGTGACTAAAAAAGACTCGACCAAGTAAGCGTTTTACTAAATAGTTGAAAAAGGGGGTGGTGCTGAGTAACAGTGTCACCCCCTTTTTTCATTTACTGTAATAGTACTACAGGGGTTTTGGGTCAAGTAAAAATGCCTAAAATCCAGGGGCGACTTTAGGCAGCCGACAATATTGTCTGTGTTATAATCAGTTGTTCAGCTAAAGAATTTACTAGAAACTAAGCGATTGTCTGACTGTTTGTAATATTTCGCGGCAATTGGCATTATCTACAATGTGCATCTCTGTTTTTTTGAGTGGTCGTAGGGTGGCAATGCGTCTTTTGTATACCTGAAAAGGTTTGTACTTTCCATATACTACTTCACACATTCCAAACCCAAGCATTCGACCTACACACATAGGTAGCAGTGGGGTGCTGGTTTCATACACCCACATTCCAGGCTGTATTTCACTGGTCAGGTTGGATGCATTTTGAGCAGGGTCATCCCTTTTTGTTTTAAACATGTTATTTTTGATATTTAAAAAGTTGTGTTAGAAATTAGTTACAACAACACGTAATAGTTAACCAAAACGTTACTTTTTGTTAAAAAAATGTTGATGTAGTTGGTAATGCAAGTTAGTGAAAAAAAACACCTGATAATAAGCATTTTAAATGAAAACTGTGAAATATTAATGTGTTTTTTTATTATTTTATTTGTAAGCTGTTGATAGTAAGGGTTTTATTTGTTTTTAACTGAACCTGATAAGTTAAATTATACTATTTGTTTTATACTCAGGGTAAACCTGATGTAGCCATCAACATAGGCAATTGGTGGAGGTACAAAGAATAGGAGGGTAGGACAAAATGCTTGTGTATGCACACAAAAAAAGGTTTTTGAGGGATCTCAAAAACCTTTTTTTGTTGGCTTAAATATGTAGTAGTAATGACTTTTAAAAACTTTTGTTAGCAGAGTATAGAGAATATGTTTGTTGAAAATATTTTTATCAGTTACTACTTGATACTATCAACCATATAAGAATTCTTTCATATTCATTGCGTAATTTTCATTCACCCACATCACAGCCTTTTGCTCATCATTGAAATTAGCAATCCACTTGAATCCCATTTCTTGCAAATATTTTTTGCTCTTGGCAAAATATGCAGTAATTAAACCTTCTTTTTTTTCTGTGGCAACGTAAATCATAAGATAAAGATATTAGATTAAAATTTATGAGATAAGACTTTTAGAAGAAAGAGTCTTATGTATGTTTAAATGAAAGGCAGATTGAATATTCTTTGAATAACATTACTTACTATTACGCTGAAAAAGTGACTATTGTTTCATTTTTAGTAAAAAAAACTAACAAACGTCCGTTTTTTATACAAACTGAAGTATTTTCTATAGCTTGTTTTGTAAATGCTTTGGGAACGTGTTTTTGTTTTTAATATTCTGATTATCAGTGGTTTAAATAGGGGTCTGTTTTGTGAATATTTCCTTTGTTGAAACGACGGTTTTTTTTGTACTTTTTTCATTATATACAAAACTTACATTTGTGGTTTTCGTTAAAGTATACAATCAATAATTTGTGAAAACCAGCATTCAACAAACTGACACATATCACATTCATTATACCAATTAAAATAAGCGGGTGTTTTTGATAACATTTGATGAAATTTCCAGGGTAGTTGTCAAACTATACCTAAAAAATTAGTAGCAATAAATACCTTATATTGTTCAATATCTAACTACTAAACATTTTCACCCAGGTTTATGAGTAATAATAATATAGTCAGTGTCCAGCCTGATGTATCTGCCTATAATGGCAAAGATTATGTACCCAATGCTTTTCAAATGGATGTTTCCAATTTAGAAGAAAGTGAAAATTCTTTTGACGATTGGTTACGTCTGCATACTTCGCGTGATGTAGTATCTTTTACTAATGAAGTATTAGAGTATTTGGCAGAAACTACCCAAGCTTTTCGAGCGGTGTTTTTTGTACAGACGCGTGACAATCAAAAAAAGTTTGAGGCAACCGCTTGTTACGGAGTGTCAGACAGTGTTTTGTACTTAAAAACTGTGACCTTAAATGAAGGTATTATAGGAGAAGTAGCTGCTACAAAAAAAGCGAAAATCTTTAACAATCTGCCTAAAAATGCCCTTACTATCGACTTTGTTTCAGTGAGAGTGAGCACTGCTTGTGTATTGGTGCTACCTGTCTTGTTTAACAATACTGTTTATGGAGTCGTAGAGCTGTATTACTTTCGGGTAATGACCGCCCAAGAGCAAAAACGTATTAAGCGTTTGATCAATGTATTGGGGGCAACTTTGCAGGGGATTTTAGATTACAGAAAAAATAAAATACTGCTTGAACAGTCAGACGAACACCGAGAGCAAATATTGGCACAAAAAGACGAAATGGAGCAAACCATTGAGAAGTTGTTTGACACGCAGGTAGAGCTCGAAAAACAAAAGAAGAGAACCGAAATAGCTTTTAATAACTTTAAAAGTGCCAATAAACGCCTGATGGAAAGCATCAAATATGCTAAAAGTGTACAAAAAGCACTATTGCCTGACCCGGGACGCCTGAATACATTGTTTTCGGAGTCGTTTGTGGTGTATCAGCCTAAAGATGTAGTATCAGGTGATTTTTACTGGTTTTCAAAGGCAGACTTTACCCAGGCTCCTCCCGAACCGTTTATTTTGGCAGTTATTGACTGTACTGGGCACGGGGTGCCTGGTGGGTTTATGTCTATGGTAGGTAATGCGTTGTTGCACGAGATTGTAAACATTAAACAAGTCATTGAGCCTGCGTTGATCTTAACGATGCTACATCGTGGTATTCGTGATGTGCTCAGGCAGGAGTCATCTACCAACCATGATGGAATGGAAGCAACTATTTGTCAGTTTTTGCCAAAAAATGAACAAGAGTATGATGTAATATTTGCAGGAGCCAAACATCAGTTATACTATTTTAAAGACGACAAAATGTTAAAGGTTTCAGGCGACCGTAAGTTTTTAGGAGGGGGTAATCTGCAACTACCTCATCTTACTTTTGAGAACCATACATTTAGTTTGAAAAAAGGCGAAGTACTGTATTTGTCTACAGATGGGCTTGTAGATACTTGTAACCCTCAAAGGCGTAAGTATGGTACCAAGCGTTGGGAGTCAATTGTAAAAGGATGTTACCAAAAACCTTTATCTACCCAAAAACACATCATTATCAAAGATGTGTTGAATTTTAAACAAGACGGAGAACAAAGAGATGATATTACCTGTATTAGCGTAAGAGTATAAAATTTGATCATCAATTATATTACATATTTACAGAACTGAAATAAATTTAAATAAAGCAAGTAACAGTACAGAATCAGATTAAATAGCGGATGTGGTAAAGTAATGCCAAATCAACTATTTATGTGAAGGGTTGAATGGTTAAAATATGAATTTATTTTTGACATATCCCTACCCCTTTTACTGGGCGAAAATGTTACGGAACATGGACTATAAAAAGAGTTTTCAACCCATAAGCCACACATAATTTATGAAACAAGATAATCTAAATATTTCTTATGAGGAATTTGTTCAGCTGAAACAAAAGTTTGAAGAAAAAGAGAAAAAAATAGAAGCACAACTTTGGGTAGACTCTACCCTTAACAAGTTTGATGAGCTATTAAGAGTAAACTATGCAAAATCGCTTGAAGAATTTTCACAAATTGTAATACAACATATCGCAGAGCTTACAAATGCCTTTAGTGGTATTATGTATACCCTGGATAAAGAGAATAAAGTATTTAAAGCCAGTGCTGGCTATGCAATAGAAATTGATAAGCTTGAAAAAAGGGTATTTAAAGAAGGAGAAGGGGCAGTAGGGCAAGCAGTAGCTTCTGCCAAAACATTGTTGTTTGAGAATATACCTGCCGATAGTGTAGAAGTATACTTTGGTAGCGCCAAGGTAAACGTGGCCAATATACGAGTGATTCCTTTGGTGTTTAACGAAATAGTTTTTGGCGCTCTGGAGCTGGTCTATATTACCAATGTGAGCGAAGTATATGCCAGGTTGCTGGAAAAAATAAGCCGCAGTATTGCTACTATGATTGAGAGTATTTTGAACAATGACTTTAACCAAAAGTTATTGGTAGACTCGCAAGAGCAAACTGACTTGTTGAGAGCTCAAGAAGAAGAGTTGAGGCAAAATCTGGAAGAAATTGCCGCTACTCAAGATTTGATGAACAAGCAGCAAAAAGAACTTGAGCAAAAAGAAATGGACATGTCTGAAACGCTGAAAAAAATTGCCAAAGAAAAGCAGGATATAGAAGAAAACGAAAAGAAAATGAAGGATACCGTAGAAAAGTATCAGCAAGATATTAAGCGTTATCAGGAGAAGGATAAGGTAATTGAGCAGCTTAAAGCTGAATTGGCAACTTATAGAAAAGCCAAATCAACCACACCAAAGCCTGAAAAAATATAATGACTATATATGTACTGATGGTCATGAAAACTTGGCAGTGCTCTTGACCATCAGTCTACAACTATTTCTTCAATAAAAACCCTCCTATTGGCTATAAAGCCTTTTCCCACACACATCAATGTACACGCTGTATTGCTTTTTTAGAGCATTTGGCATGCTTTGCCAAAGTTGACCTGAGAAATAGCGGCTTTTTATACCGTTTGTTGCGTGTACTTCGTTGATAGGTTTAGCGAATAGACTACCAGTAAAGAAAATAAATACTGGGTTTAAACAGAAAAAATAAAGTGTGAACTCGTCTCTACTTTTTGAATGTTTGCGAAAACTATTGCTTTTGTTGAGTAATAAGTGATCTTTCGTAAATAATTTGAGCCATTAAAGTGTATCTATTGCCCTCATTCTTCTCAAAAAAAGTTTCATAGCTTTGGTTATGCACCGTTTTTTTTGAATCGTCTGAGAACAATATATTTTCTTGAATTGGCACATCTTATTTTTTTCAGATCACTAAACGGTTTGCGGCTCATCATTAAAAGGCGAGGTTTTAAAATTATTAATGGTTGTTTTATGCAAAGTATAAAGTATGCAGGAGTATTGATTGCCTTACTGTGGGTGAGTTGTGCCTGGGCGCAAAAACCTCTGAAAAATGTATGGGTAAGTTATGATTTTCGCAAGGGTCAAACTGTGTATAGTTTTCAGAAAAAAGAAATGAAGATTGTACAATGGAACCGACATGGGGTTATTCAGGAAAAGGTGTTGCCAGTGGCAAAAATATTGCCTGCAACCCAGGGAAATCATGGCAAAATTATTCTGGGACCGGTACCTGATATTGGAGGGTATGGCGTGTTGTTTTATCGCAACCTTAGTGCCGACTCAGTGCAGTTTACTACGTTGTCTTTTTTAGAAAAGTCGTTGTATGATCCCAAGCGTCCCAGGAAACGCAAAGCTGCCGAAAAAATCACCCCTGAAATCACCATTGGTAAAAGTAAAATGAAAGTACCTTTGGTATTGTTCAGAAGCAGGGTGCATTTTCAAAACACCGTCAATAAATTGCCTGAACTTCCAGCCAAACTCTCTTTAGCTGATTATCAACAATTGGTAGATAAGATGTTAACGGTGTTGCAAGACTGGAGCACAAAGCTGGCGTCTTCGCCCGAACGCTTAATGAGTTCTGCCAATATCTTTGAACTGTTGATTGCCAGCGGCTATAAACCTTCACTGGTGAGTATTCACCGTTTGCATAAAGCAGAAAAAAAGTATGAGAAAACGCCGGAAATAAAAGAAAAAATGTTGAAGCTCAATCAATATTTGCATGGCAAGTATTAGTACTTAAAATAGGTTAATATAAAAAAATACCTGCCATCAGCAGGTATTTTTAACTACTACATTCCTCCCTGTAATAGGTTTATTTATTCTCTATCCATTGAGTTTTATCTCGTAAAATATCATAGCAAAAAACGATTTGCCCTTTATTGAACGGTACATTGGTTAAAGTGTACTTGCTGGTGAATTTATTTTGATAATGCCGTTCGTATTGGTTACTCACTGGCTCATCAGTTTTAAATCCTGGAAAACCTTCTTTTTCTCCATATTTACCCGTCCACGACTTGTTACTATTGTATTGGATAGTTAGTTGAAAATCTTTGTCATCAAACTTCAGTTGATGATACACATATCTTTTGTTGGTATAAGCAAGGCGCTTGTTATTGAGCACAACAAAACCATTTTTTAGCTCTATAGCTTGCCCATTTTTATCCTTTACAGCTACTTTTAGTGTTTTATTATTGTCATAATCTTGATCAATATTTACATTTACACTCAGCAATGTTGGATCGTCTATTTCTATGTCAGATAGAGGTGACTTACAACTGTGTAATAATAATGGTACAATGAGTAAATAATAAAGTTTGGTAAAAACTATGTGTTTGTTCATAAGGTTTTTTTGTGAAAAAGTAGTTAATTATATTTTAGGAATATCTTCAAAAACCCCTTCTGTGATAGTAATGTTGTTGCCATTACCTGAGTTAGGTAAAACAGTCATCTCAAAAGTTCCAGATATTTTGTTGTTGGCAATCTTGGTAATATGTAGCCTAAAGCTACCTTTTTTGCCTATGCCTAGTATTCCATTAGTAGCACCATAGTCTACTTCATTTTTAGAATAAATAGCAGTGATTATCTTTTCGTGGCTCATATCATACACCCCCTCTTTTACCTCAGGAATGCTAAAGCCCATAAGTTCTTTCTTGGCATCATTACCAAAAGACAAGACCCCTTCGTTGAGGTAGGAATTTGCTAGTGTAAAGGTTTTAAGTTCTCCATTTACTTTTACAGTTACTTTACCCCTGGTCAATTGAGGTAATACATCTTTCTTTTTGCAGGCGGTAGTAAACAACAACACCAAAGCGATGAGTTGTATAAATCGTGTTTTATTCATTGTTAATATATTTAGTTTGATTTATTCAGATTCAATAAGAACTTGGTTAAAATTTTGTTTACAGGCGGTTTTATGATGAATTTTCGGATTAGATGCGTCAAACCGAGCCCTGCCTTTTGGCTAATTTTAAACACACGCTTTAAAGTTTATTCTAGCTTTACCGTTGCCGAATGAACTCCCGATACCGTAAAAAAGCCCAAAGCAAAATCTTTCTCATCATTATTGTTGATAATATTGCCCCTGATGGGGGCAGGTGGGGTAGAGAAAGGACCTAAATTATTATTACTTTGACTATTAAGCGCTTGTAAAAAGTCGTAAGCTTTTTGGCTGATAGAGGTTTGGTATACTTTTACAAAACTTTTAGTATTGTTGTCACTTAATTCAGCAAGGTCAAAGCCCTCTTCAGTACCTGATATAAGACGACCTGGTGCATAGGTCCAGTTCCATGATGAATCTACTGTATTGAACTGACTGCTTTGTCCACTTTTCCAATACCACATATAATAAGCGTTAGATTTTTGTAAATCCTCGGATTGAATACTAATAATGGTTACACGATTGGTAGTATCTTCAAAAGGAATAGCCCTGTCTTCGTAGCGTACTTTCAAGTCTTTAATGGCAGGAACCTCCGACATTTTTTCTGGTTCAGAGCTGTACTGTTTTCCATTGCTGGTGGTAATGTTCAAGGTATAAATTCTACCTACCTCTCCAGAACTTGCTGTAATGTATACTCCTGGGGACGTTTCGTTAAACGGAATGGCATTGTCTTGGTCATCAGTGATGGTGACTGTAGCTCCAGTTTCTACGGGATAACCACTGCCATTAGGCGTAGGAGCAGTGTACGCCACAGTTCGGGATAAGTAAATCGTGTGCGTTTGTGTGGCATTAGTAAAGCGACCTTCCACTACCAGGCGGTTTGAGTTGTTGGCAAGCTCGCCTATGGGGTAGCGATCAGTACAAGCACTTAGTAAGGCAAACGAGGTGATTATAGCTATAGCAATTATTGAGTGTATGCGTTTCATGGTGTATAAAATCAAACTTTAAATTAAAAAGAGAAGTTATAAGTAACAGCGGGCACTACCGATCCTAGAATAGATAGCTTGGTAGCGTCGTTTTGCGCTTGACCATCGCCAGAGAAATAAATAGAATAAGCATTGCGGCGACTGTATACATTGTATAGCGAAAACACCCACTCACCCTTCCATTTACGGTTGGGCTTACCTTTGCCCTTCAAAGTTACCGAAAGGTCTAGACGATGATAGTCTGGAATGCGGTTTTGGTTGCGCCCCGAATAATCTATAATGGTCATATTTGAGTATTGGTACTTGGCATCAGGCAAGGTAAAGGGGCGCCCGGTATTGTACACAAAATTTGCTGATATGCTTAAGCGTTTGGTTGCCTGGTAGGTAGCCACCATTGTAAAGTTATGCAACTTGTCATAGTCTGCCGGATAGTAATTTCCATTATTGATACGTTCTTCCGGAAAGGCTCCATTGACCATTCTTTCGGTGCGTGCCAGGGTATAACTAATCCAACCGTTCAGTTTTCCAGTGGGTTTTTTCAGCATAAGCTCTAGCCCGTAAGCCCGTCCTTCGCCACTCAATAGCTCAGTTTCCAGGTTTTCATTCAATAATAGTTCTGCCCCGTTTTTATAGTCTACCAGGTTTTGCATTTTTTTATAATATACCTCTGCCGATAGCTCAAAAGTATGGTGGGCAAAATTATGAAAATATCCCAAGGCTACCTGGTCGGCAATTTGTGGTGGAATATGTGAGTCTGAGGCTTTCCAAATATCAGTAGGTATAGGTGCTGTGGTATTAGATATGAGGTGAATATATTGACGATTGCGGGCATAACTCATTTTTACAGAATTGCTTTCGTTTAGTTGCCAGCGTAAGCCTATGCGAGGCTCAAGTCCCTGGTAAGTCTGGATTACCTCATTGTTGCTATAATTGCGGGTACTTACTACGTTTTCATCCCGGCGTGGAGCTCCTTCTTTGTAAGTATGTACTTTGCGTTCGCCCATATTCATAAATGCTGAGTAACGTAACCCATAATTAAGCGTCAAGGCATTGTTGAGCTTGTGTTCACTATTAAAGTAGGCAGCCATTTCCAAGGCTTTTTCTGGCTCTACCGAAAGACTGGTAACGCCTTCCAAAGCATTGCTAAACTTAATTTTACCTGGCTGAAACTGATACAAAATACCGCTTACTCCAAAGTCGAGGGTATAGTTAGAGTTGATAAACCAGGTAAGGTCATTTTTTAATTGATAGCTTTTAATGCCTGCATCCCAGCTAAACGCAAACGAGCCTTGAGGCACGCCCAACGAATAATTATAGTCGCTAAACATAGCACTGACATTAGAAAATAGCTTGCTGCTAAATAAATGATTCCACCGAATGGTGGCTGCTGTGTTGCCCCATGAAAAATTAAACTCATCGCCTAAACCAAATACATCTCTGCCAAAATACCCCGATACATACAAACGGTTGTTGTCGTTGATAGTATAATTAAATTTAGTGTTGAGGTCATAAAAGTAGGCTTTGTTTTTTCGCAAAGCTTCATTAGGCGACAACTTTAGAAATAAGTCAGCATAAGAACGACGCCCTGCAATCAACAAAGAACTCTTATCTTTGACAATGGGTGTTTCGAGTGTCAGCCTGCTAGATACTAATCCAATGCCCCCCGCACCGCTAAACTGTTTGGTATTGCCCTCTTTTTGACGAATATCAAGCACTGACGACAGGCGTCCTCCATACTTTGCCGGAATAGCTCCCTTGTATAGTTTTACATCTTTGACAGAGTTAGGGTTAAAAATAGAGAAAAAACCGAATAAATGCGAAGAGTTATATACAATAGACTCGTCTAGCAATACCAGGTTTTGGTCTACACCACCCCCACGTACATTGAACCCCGTAGTGCCTTCGCCTACGGTGCTTACCCCTGGCAAGGCAATGATGCTTTTAATGACATCTACCTCACCCAAAAAAGCCGGCATGCTTTTAATTTGTTCCATGCTCAGTTTTTCTACACTCATTTCTACTTTGGTGATGTGTTCGTTGATTTTTTTGTCGGTCACTACGATTTCATCTAGTTGGTCAGATGTTGGCGACATTTCCAGGTGAAGCTTTTGATTGCTTTCCAGGCGAATATTTTGCACTAAATTTTGGTATCCTATGTACGAACAAATGACCTGATACGTTCCTTTGGGCACTGTCAAAGAGTAAAAGCCATATACGTTGGTAGCGGTGCCTTTGCCCAGGCTGCGAATGTACACAGTGGCTCCGATGAGCACTTCTCCATTGGTTTTGTCTTTCACTAAACCACTGATAGTGTAAGACTTTACCGGGTTTTTTGTGCGGCTTGATTTGTAATTATTGCTTTGCAAATGGGCAGGTGTTTGTGCCTGAATGACGTGGGTAAGCAGCCCACAGATGAATCCTATTAAATAGTATTTACGCATGGTAATTAGTAAAAGTAAATGATGTATATGGTGAAAATTTATTTTTAGGGGCATGGTTTGCCACTGAGCAGTACTTCTTTGTCGTTAATTTGGTATTGTAGATGAAGCGTGAGTGCGATTATTTCTAAGGCTTCGTGCAATGGCAATCGTTCTAACTGAGTAGTGAGTGTGCACCGCCCAAGTTGAGGGTTAGCCAACCTTATGGGGGTGCCATAATGTGTGGTCAATGTTTGCACTATCGTGCTTAGCTTGGCTTGTTCAAAGCTGAGCACTCCCGTTTTCCAGGCGAACAAATTAGGGTGGTACGCCTTTATCTTTTTTAGTTTACCTGCTTCAAAGCGCCCTTGATTGCCTTGGGTGAGCAATACTTTTTTGTCAGGTTTGGCAACATCAAAGAAAGCTACTTTACCTGAATTGACCGAAACCTCTACCTTTTGCTCTTCGGGGCGAGCCTTTAGGTTGAAAGAGGTACCCAACACTTGGGTAATGGTATTGCCTGAATAAATGATAAAAGGCTTAGCAGGGTTTTTAGCAATCTCAAAGTAAGCTTCGCCCTGCAGGTGTACTACTCGTTGGCTTTTGCCAAAAGTTGTAGGGTAGCGTAGTTGAGTGGTGTGGTGAAGCCATACTTTAGAGCCATCTGCCAATGTGAGCGAATCCAACTTTTTTGTCAGCGTTTTTGCTATTTGCCAGGTTTGTTTTTTTTGTGACAAACTCCACCATACTACTCCCAGACCGAGCACCAATACTGCAGCTGCTACCCAAGACACTGCCTTGCGCTTGAGTTTGGTTACATTGTTAGTCGAATTTATACGGCGTTGCACTTGCTGCCACGCAAAGTGAACATCAGAAGCAAAACCTTGTTTGCTTTGTGTTGACTTCCACACTGCCTTAAGTTTATCAGCTTCTTGTGGGTTGGCTTGCATCCAATGGAGTACTTGCCTCTCTTCCTGATGGTTGGCTTCACCCGCAAAATACTTTGCCAATAACAAATCCCAGTTTTGCATTTCTTTTATATTATTTCATCGGTAGGACAGGGCACTTTTTAGAAACCCCTAAAGAAATTAGAAGTTTTTTTGAAAAAGTTACTTCACCCTGACAAGGTTCTAGCGACTAGGTGCAAGGTTCCCTGCAAGCGGGATGTCGGCATAACCTCCACTAGGTACATCCTGTTTAACTGCGTTGAGTTCATCACAGCAAGCCGCTGTAGATTCGGTTCATAGGCAACTAACAAATTCATAGTACGGTTATTTTCAAAGGGTTATGGATTTGTTGGTTAAAAGCTCAACAGGGGTAAGCTTTAAGTAACAAGTCACAAGTTAGCCCCTGTTTAACTACGCTAAGCTTATTACAGCAAGCTTCCAATGAATCGGGATTTAGAAATAGATTCGGTTCAGGGGTAGTTACGTTTTTTGTATCGTTATGACTCTCAGTGTTTGAAAAAATAGCTGCACAGGATGCGCTTATTTTTAAATGTTTGGTTGAGCAGGGTAAGTTTTTGTAAATGAGAAGGTTAGTTAATAGTGGTGAGTGCATATACTTACTGGCATACGACAACTAAAACGCAAGGCAAGTTAGATTTTTTTAATTTTATCAAAGCTTTTTAGCATATTTCGCAAGTGTATGGCAGTTCATACCGTAAACCATCAAATACTTGACAAACCATGGGGTTGCTTCACGCTATTTCTTTACTCATTGTTTTTACCGCACTTTTTAGTTTTATCAATTATCGATACCTCAAAGTAGCCTCTGCTGTGGGGGTAATGCTTGTTTCGTTGCTGTTTTCAGTAGGCATTGTCATTGTTGGGCAAATAGCCCCACAACTGTTAGCAAAAACGACTGAAATGATTGTCAAAATTGATATTCAGGAAAGTTTCCTGGAAATTATCCTTAGTTCGTTGTTATTTGCCGGCACCATTCACATAGATACCAAAGCCCTGCTCAAAGAATCACAAACAGTGATTGTACTGGCTGTATTGGCTGTTATTATAGCTACCTTGGTTACTGGTAGCTTGCTGCACTTTGCCTTGGGGTTGGTGGGTGTTCATTTGCCTTATATTCATTGTTTGCTTTTTGGGGCACTCATTGCTCCCACCAACACTGTCATTGTTACGGCAATTTTCAAACAGGTTAAAATATCTAAACAATTAGAAACCGATATTGCAGGAGAGTCACTTTTTAACGACAGTATTGCCATTATTGTGTTTTTAGGTATTTTAGAAATTACTAAAGCAGGCAACCAAAACCTTGAGGTAATGTATTTGCTCAAAATATTTGGACGCGAAGCACTCGGAGGCATTGCCTATGGGTTGTTGTTGGGTTATGTTGGGTTTCGCCTACTAAAAACGGTGCACGCCAACAAGGTAGACTTTCTTATTACATTGGCTATAGTAGTAGGAGGGTATGATCTTGCCAAAATATTGACCGTGTCAGCACCATTGGCAATAGTTATGTCAGGGCTTACCATTAGTGCTTTGCGCGAACGCGAAATACATATACTTGAGGTGGCGCATAACAAAAAAAAGATCGACGAAGAAATAGAATACCGTAAGCATGTAGATGTGTTTTGGGAGTTGATAGATGAAACCCTCAATGCTGTTTTGTTTATTTTTATTGCCTTTGAAATCCTGGCCATCAAACTTCGCCTTGACTATGTGTGGGCGGGGGTTACTGCTATTATAGTAGTATTGTTGGCGCGCTTTATCTCAGTTGCTATAGTAATTCCTTTTACCCGAATCAAGACAAAACGCTTCAGAGCCATTGCTATTTTTACCTGGGGTGGTATCAGAGGAGGAATTTCACTGGCATTGGCTTTATCACTTACCAATCAAATGTCGCGCGACCTGATCATTACCCTCACTTACTTTGTCGTTGTTTTTTCAGTATTGTTCCAGGGGCTCACCATTGTATCTTTTGTGGCAAAACTACAGGGTAATCCTAAGCCTAAAAGCAATTTACCTAACATAGAGTCAGATGTTAACTCAAAAACCCTAGAGTAATGGTCTACTCCAGGGTTTGATATGTTTCTTTATAACAATATAGCTGTTCATTGTACTTTTTTACTGCCTAATTGATGAGCCAACAGGCTTGGCTAAAAAATACAGTTTTAAAGTTTACTTATGTATCATCACCTTCTGAAGGTTTATGGCTAATGCCTAGCTCTTTTTCAAGGTTTTTAATTTTTGAAGCCAAATCTGCCTCTTTACGTGCTTGCTCTTCCTCTAAGTCTCTTATTCTGCGTTGGTATTTTCTAATTACCCGGTTTACACGGGCTTTCTCATCTTTGATAATTTCTTTACGCATATTCTTCATCTTCACCAGGTTCTGCTGAAGCTGTTCGCGAGACTCTTCCAGTTCTTTTTCACGTCTCTGCATAATCTCCTGAGTTTCTTTCAACTCAGTAAGGCTTTGTAGCATTTTGGTCTCTTGCACCTGTAGTTTCTCACTTTTTGCTTGAGATTCTTTCAGAGATAAGCGGGTTTGTTCGCCCGACTTCACCGTATTGATACTGATGGCAATGTTATCTGAGACCGTTTCGATAAATTGGCGTTCGTAAGGTTCAAACTTGTTAAATGAGGCCAGTTCTATAATTCCGTGAATTTCATTATTGGCAATGAGTGGAACAATCAATATTGCTTTTGCCATTGCTTCACCCAAGCCCGATTGTATAGTACTGTAGCCATCAGGAATTTCAGTAATGTAAATAGACCCTTCTTCTTGAAAAGCCTGCCCCACCAAACCTTCTCCTTTTTTCACGGTTCGGTTCAGGTATTTAAACCTGTCGTAAGCATAGCAGCTCGACAAAAACATTTCTTCTTTTTCTTTATCCAATAAGAAAAATGCACCTTGGCTTGCCTTGAGGTATTTCACCAACCCCGAAATAACATATTTACCCAAGTCTTGTAGAGTACCGCTGTGGTCACGTAATACGTTATTTATATTGGTGATACCTTCATTAATCCAACGACGCTGTTGGTCTTCAATAGACAAGTTACGAAGGTTGTCGCGCATTTCAAGCAAGGCCAGCCCCAATACATCTTCTTCGCTTTTGGCTTCATACTGGTAGTCAAAGTTTCCTTTACCTACATTTTCGGCAAAAATAGCCAGTTGGCGAGTGCTTTCAATCAGTGTATTAAGTGCTTCATCTATTTTACCCAATTCATCTTTATAAACTTTAGAGGTTTTATGAGGAAAACGCCCCTCTGATAACATCGTGATTTCTTTCTGAATTTTGAGCATTGGACGTGATAAACTTCTTGCCAACCAAAAGCCTAACACAAAGTTGGCAAAGAACAACCATACCGAAATAGACAATAGGTTATTCCTAAAGTCAGTTACTGCCTGAAGCACTTCCGCCTTGTCAATTTCAGTAATAATTGCCCAGCGTTTGTCAAATATATTGACTGGTGAATAAGTGTAAATTACGTCATTGCCCAAAAAATCCTGTGTGATAAACTGCCCGGTTTGACGGTTCAAGGCATTGATCGTAGCCAGGGTGGTGTTTTTGCGCATAAGAATGGTAGTCTCCAGTCTTTTTATTTTTTTTACTACCGATGAGTCAAAGCCAGCAGCAAGCATGCGGGTATAGTACCTCAGGGGGTTTTCGATAATAGAGCGAGTATTGGTTCTTACTTTATAGTCACGCCCCACAATATTAGTTTCTCCGGTAGCTCCCAGGTTATTCCAGGTTTTCTTACTGGTCATAATCTGGTTTATTCTTTCGTCAGAGAGTTTAAAAATCAATACCCCAATTTTATTTACACCATTGTATACCATAGTAGCAATAAAACTGGTAGGCTTGTAATAAGCTGGAGGGTAAAAGTTATAGTCAGCAAATACTACATAGCCCTTTTTATTGGCTTTCATTACTTTGCGAAAAGCATTGGTAAGATTGCTACTTTTTAGGTAACTCGTAAGCAGGTTTTCGCCCAGGTCAACCGATTTATCTACTGTATAAATCACATTGCCCTTGAGGTCGGTCAACATAATGTCTTTAAAGCCAAAAGTTTGGCTATACTTGGCAAATCCAGGGTGGTATTTGAGATGGGTTTCGTGGTAGATGTTATCTGCCCTTACCCTGTTCCATCGGTATTTAAAACCTATTGGGTTGGGGTTGGTGGCTATATAGTGGTATTGTAAAATATTTTTACGTTGGTTGGGCTCTTCGCTCAAAAAGTGTTCTACGGTGTAGTTTTGCAGCGAGTTGCTGTTGAGTTGATGTACAAACTCTTGGCGGTAAAACTCCTTAAGTTTGCTACGTAACTCATCGGTTGGTACGATCAGTTCATTTAGGTCTTCATAGTTTTGTTGAAACTCCTGCAGAGCATCAATAGTACTTGAATTTTCAGAGAGGGTAAGCAGTTGGTTTTCTACATTTTGGTAGTACTCTTCTACTGCTTGTTTTTTGCTTTTGGTGACTGACTCGAGCAATTGAAAGGATTTATCCTGAAGCAAGCGTCTACCATCGATATAACTGGTTACACCAATGAAACCCTGGGCAATCACTGACACTACAAAAAGCGCCAGTTGAAATTTAGTAAATAACTTTAAGTTTTTAAAAAATTCTAACATTCCTCTTCAGTCATAAACAAACAGTGATTGGATGATTAAATTGCCCCATCTTATAAGGCAATTTAATCAAAGATTTCGACTTAGTTAAGAATGGTAAAAAAAATATTTTTTGACCATTCTTTGTGCGAAACAGTTCTAAGGAATAGTACCAAAATAAATTTATATTTTTAACGTCATCTTTCGCTGACAGAATTCGTTAAAAAAAACTTGCCGTAGCGCTGCTATGCCGCGTTTTTTTGCCTCTCCTGCCAACAAAATATTTTGGCGTTACTATAGAACTTTATTTTTACACCATTCCTAAGGGAGCAACCAGTAAATAAAGTACGTGTTTTCAGTGAGAGGTTTTGGTTTGAGGCGAGGCAAATTTTGCGAGCGTAGCCATAGCTACGGTCAAAAAATTTAACGACGCATCAGGGCGAAACATCCACTGTCAAATGCGTATACTATTTGTTGGTTACTCCCTAATAGCAAATACCAGTGTACTTACAAACGTTTGATCTCTGCACCTAAAGCGTTTAGTCTTTGGTCTATGTACTGATAACCTCGGTCTATCTGCTCTATATTGTCTATAATGCTGGTGCCTTCGGCAGACAAAGCCGCAATAAGCAAAGCTACCCCAGCCCTAATGTCTGGTGAGGTCATTCTGATACCTCGTAGCATGATTTGTTTATTCAGCCCATTTACTGTAGCCCGGTGTGGATCGCAAAGAATAATCTGCGCACCCATATCTATCAGTTTGTCAACAAAGAACAAACGACTTTCAAACATCTTTTGATGAACTAAAACCGTGCCTTTTGCCTGAGTAGCTGTTACGAGCACTATACTCATAAGGTCGGGAGTAAAACCTGGCCAGGGGGCATCAGCTACTGTAAGTATAGAGCCATCCATAAAGGTATCTATCTCATAGTGGTCTTGTGCCGGAATATAAATATCATCTTTCTTAAACTCCATCTGAATGCCCAAACGCTGAAACATGTGAGGAATCAGTCCTAACTGATCTATGCGGCAATTTTTGATGGTGAGTTCTGATCCTGTAATAGCAGCCAAACCAATAAAGCTGCCAATCTCAATCATATCGGGCAGCAAAGTATGTTCAGTGCCTCCTAGTGTATCTACGCCCTCTATTTTGAGTAAATTAGATCCAATGCCCTCTATTTTTGCTCCCATGCGTACCAACATTTGGCACAACTGCTGAATGTAAGGTTCGCAGGCGGCATGATAAAGGGTGGTGGTGCCTTTTGCTCTGACGGCAGTCATGATAATATTGGCAGTTCCTGTGACCGATGCCTCGTCTAAATGCATATAAGTACCCTGTAGTTGGGTAGCATCTACATCATATATATTAGTTTTGATGTCATAGTTAAACTTTGCGCCTAATTGCTGAAACCCCAAAAAGTGAGTATCGAGGCGGCGTCGCCCAATTTTGTCTCCTCCTGGTTTGGGTATACGGCTACGTCCAAACCTTGCCAACAAAGGTCCCAGTAGCATTACTGAACCCCGCAGCGAGGCCGCTTTTTGTTGGTACTGAGCAGAGGCAAGGTAGTCGAGGTTTACATTGATGGCATGAAACCTATAGGTGCCTTCTTTCAGCTTGGTTACCTCTACCCCCATGTCCTGTACCAATTCTATCAATTGGTTTACATCCCTTATATAAGGAATGTTGTGTATAACCATGGGTTGGTCGGTGAGCAGTGTAGCACAAATAATTTGTAAAGCTTCATTCTTGGCTCCTTGAGGAGTGATCTCTCCATTGAGCTTATTGCCTCCTTTTACTTCAAAAGATGCCATTAAGTTATAGGTAGATTTAAGGTTCTGTAGTATACAATTGTTTTGAATAGAAAGGTTGCAGAATTTTGGGTGAAATAAAAATTATAGACCTATTATTTTAGCGCTTGTTTAAAATCGAGCAGGAGTCACATATGATGGGTTTTGTATCCTAAGAATGGTTTCTTGGGGTAAAATACAATCTTATAGAAAGAAATGGGTCATTGAAAGCAACGGCTTGAAGGAGGGGAGAAAAGTGTGTGGTAAAAAGCAGGGCACAAAGTACAACCGGGTATAAAAAAGTAGGGGAGAAGCATAAAAAAGGGTGAAGTTTGTGATAAACTTTCACCCTGTATAATGATATATAATATAAACATTAATAATTAGTTCCGGCGTTTACGTCCGTCGCTGCTTTTACGTCCACTTTTACTACGGTGTCCACCACTTTTGCCTTTGTCTTTTTGGTTGTCCAGTAGTCGGTCTTGCTTGATTCTTTCTACCAGGTCAGGGGGCAACGGCTTGCCCGAAATTTTTTCTATATGCCCCAATACAGTCTCATCATCTATGTTGTCTTTGTTCCAGCTTATATAGAAGCCTTTCATCAAACGTGCTACATACACTACTGCTACCAGTTGGCTTTCCAGGTCTTCTTCTTCTAATGCCTTTTCTACCAGCAACTCTATATTTCTGCCGTAGTGCTTATAGTGCAATCGGTTAGAGTTGTACGCCAACATTTTAGGCCTTTTACCCAGTTTGTCTTTAGCTGGCATAGGGAAAGGGCTCTCTATATCTATTTCAAAACCCGACATAATGTACAAGTCATCCCAAAGTTTGTTTTGAGTGTCTTGTGAATCACGCATGTTAGGGTTGATCTGTCGCATCAAATCTATCAGGGTATAAGCATACTGGGTGCGTTGCTCGCGGTCTTCAAGGTTGGCTATGTAGTCGGCAATTTTTTGAATATTTCTACCATATTCTTTCATTGTCAACTTGGGGCGTTGGGTATTATAATTGAAGCTAGCAGAATTACTTTCTTTCAAAGGTTGATTCGCTGACTCCTGATTTTCTTCGTTCATCTTTTCAATTTTTTGAATATTAAATAAAATTTTATGAATTGAGTTGCTTTTTAGATGTGCAAACAAGAGAGGACGGACGGGGGCATGTTGCGGTTCGTCTCGAACTACTATTTGTTCATGTTGCAAACTTATTCATGAATTTTGAGTTTAGCAAAACTCAATAGCAAAGTTTTTTCTCCAGCTTTCTCAAAAGCAATCACTGCTTTGCGGTCATTGTTATGTGCTTTTACCGCTTTTACCATTCCCAAACCAAACTTTAGGTGTTCTACCTTCATTCCTGCCTGTAGGTTTCGGGTGTCACTAGGTTTGAAATTGGGCGAAGGTTTGTGGGTAAAGTTTTGCGCTGGAGCAGACCTTTGCGGGCGTAAGTTTTTTACAAAACTGGTATTTACATGGTTCGCTGCATTGGTTTTGCCTTGTCCCTGTTCCAAAAAACGAGGGTCAATCTCTTTTAAAAAACGGCTGGGCTCACAGTTTTTTATTCGCCCATATTGGTAGCGGCTGGTCGCAAACGAAAGGGTCAGTTTTTTTTCGGCACGGGTAATCGCTACATAAAACAAACGTCGTTCTTCTTCCAGTTCGTTGCGGCTCGATAGTGCCATTTGCGACGGAAAGAGCTCTTCTTCCAGCCCTACCACGTATACCTGCTGAAACTCTAGCCCTTTGGCAGCGTGTATGGTCATCAGGGTCACTTTTTCTTCGCCATCGTCTTCGGCTTCATCAGCACTGGTAGCCAGCGACACTTCCTGCAAAAATGCACTCAAGTCTTTTTCCTGATTATCAGGATTGTCCACAAATTCTTTGATGGCATTCAGCAACTCTTGTACGTTTTCGTAACGCGACAATCCTTCAATAGTTTTATCTTCGTAGAGGTCTTTCAACAAACCCGACTCTTTGGCCACCAGCGAGGCTGTTTCAAAAGCGTCTAACTTGGTAGAAGCATCTTCAAATTTTTTGATCAGCTCGGCAAATCCGGCAATAGCCGTAGTGGCACGCCCGGTTACATATTTCCTAATATTACTAATGACTTCCCACAAGGGCAACTCACTTTCATAAGCAGTGGCCAATACTTTTTGCAAGGTAGTGTTGCCTATGCCTCGTTTGGGTAGGTTAATGATTCGTTTGAGGGCTTCTTCGTCTTTGTGGTTTACTGTGTAGCGCAAGTAAGAGATCAGGTCTTTGATCTCACGGCGTTGGTAAAACGACAAGCCTCCTATAATTTTGTATTTGATATTGGCTTTGCGTAGGGCTTCTTCTATGCTTCGCGATTGGGCATTGGTGCGGTACAATATAGCAAAGTCATTGTTGCCCAACTGGTGCTGCATTTTCTCCTCAAAAATAGATTGCGCCACCATTTTCCCTTCCTCATTGTCCGACATCGCCTTAAACAAACGAATTAGGTTGCCATCTTCGTTTGAGGTCCATACATCTTTTTGTAATTGGGCTTTGTTTTTGGCAATCAGTGAGTTAGCTGCTTTTACTATAGTTTTGGTAGAGCGGTAGTTTTGCTCCAGACGAATGGTTTGCAGGGTAGGGTAGTCTTTCTCAAAGTTGAGAATGTTTTGAATATCGGCTCCCCGAAAGGCGTAAATACTTTGGGCATCGTCACCCACTACACAAATATTATGGTGGGCTGCCGCCAAACGTCTTACAATCAAGTATTGCGATAAATTGGTGTCTTGAAACTCATCGATGAGTAAGTATTTAAATTTTTGCTGGTATTTTTGCAGTGCTGCCGGGTGGTCTCTGAATAATATATTGGTATTGAATAGCAAGTCGTCAAAATCCATCGCGTTTGACTTGATGGCACGCTCTTGGTAAATCTTGTAAATGCGCCCTATCTCAGGTCGGCGATACGCCCGGTCATCTTCGGCATAGATGGGGTTGTTTAGGTACTCACGGTAAGAAATAAGTCGGTTTTTTGCGCCCGAAATCCGATTGAGTACCACATTGGCTTTGTATACCTTATCGTCGAGGTTGCGTTCTTTTACAATGCTTCTTATCAACGATTTAGAGTCGTCAGTGTCATAAATAGAAAAGCTACTGGTGTAGCCGATTTTGTCAGCTTCAAACCGGAGTATTTTGGCAAAAACAGAGTGAAAAGTACCCATCCAAATATCTTTTGCCTTGTCGCCAATGATTTTTTCAATTCGAAGGCGCATTTCTCCGGCAGCCTTATTGGTAAACGTTAAAGCCAAAATATTGTATGCGGGCACCCCAGTGCCTATCAGATGAGCAATACGGTTAGTCAATACCCTGGTTTTACCCGAACCGGCACCTGCAATAATCATAATAGGCCCATCTTTATGCAATACAGCTTCCCGTTGAGGGTCGTTCAAGCCTTTGATGTAATCATCCATTTTTGTCTGCTAATTATATCTGTTGTTTTGAGGTGTAAGTAGCGGCAAGTTTTTGATAGTAAGCCTGCACCTTATTTTTTTATGTAAACTTCAATACCATACCAGGCAAATTTCATCATTTACACATCCTTCAAAGTTACAAAAAATACCAGATATTAAGAAACAAAGTCAAAGAGTGATGGTAGGAAAAAACAGTGGGGAGGGAGCAAAAAAAATCCTGCTCTTGGTTCAACAGCAGGAATATACAATGAGCTTGTCAATACAAAACACCTTTCTAATCTTTTACCAGCCACTCCCTGGCTTCTTCTTTTGAGGTAAAATACCTTGTGTCCAGTGTTTTTCCTTCTTCACCTTCCATTGCCTGTTCAATAGACATTTGCGAAAATATTTCTTCGGCAATGATAAAGGCTACTTTTTTTATACCTGCTTCTCTGGTTCTTTTGATAATGTATTCATTTGTCCACTGTTGCAAATCAATGTCAATGGTATACTGAAAATTAAGGGTGTTGATCAATTGCCTGGATGCTTGGTGGGTTTCAATCAACTGAGCCACTTTTATTAACTCTTTCTTGTAGTCATCCTGCGTCATCATTTGGCTATCTTTTAGCCAGATATTGTGCATTATACCCGTCTCTTTTTCATAAAAGATGTGTTGATACTTACTTTGGTAAAGGTTTTCTTCCATTTGAATATGATGCTATGTAAATAAAAGATTAATTGAGACTGGCTGTAGGGTGGATAAAATCAAAGTTGAGCATTTTGGGAATGCTAAACCGTAGATTTTGCCATAAAAAAGGTTGTACTTTAGTACTTTTGGGAGGAAACTTCAAAAATCTTTCCAGTTTGTAATGCCCTTGGCATAAGTGCTCATAATAACGCAGTTGGGCAAGGATAACCACCACAAATGAATGAAATATGAATAGAAAATAAATGGAACTTTTCCGTTGATGCTCAATATTTTTAAACAACCCAAAAGCTTTTGTTGTTTGCGTCAATAGTGCTTTTTTCATTGCCCTGGTGGTGTCAAACTGATTGGCAAAGTTTTTTATGCCCTGAGTACTGTCTTTGTGCAAATCGTTGATATCATTGATAAACTGCACCAAAGCCCCCAATTCATAAATCATTGTATGCTCCGAAGCGTCTATAGGCAAGGGCAACACTGCCCGACATAGCAAGGTAGTATAGCCACATTTGTCTTTGAGAATTTTTATTAAATCTTCTGATGGTAAGTCTGGCTCAAACTGGCGACGGCTGGCTACTTGTGCATCCAGCGATGCCCAGTAATATTCCCTGGTTTGGACTTGATTGTCTGCCGAAAGGCACGATTCAAACGCTTGAAAATAAGCAGTATAGAGCTTTTCAAAGGGTGTTTTAGGCGTATGATTGACGGGTGCATAGAGAAAGTTTTGGGTGTGCGCAAGGCTACCTTCTGGCAAGTCGTCAATCAATATGTCAGAAATACCCAGCAAAGCCCCCGAAAACGCTGAAGCCCGTTGGGTGGCATTGTCTAATTTGGTTTGGTGCAGTTGAGCAAACTGCTCACTCATCCACAGGGTTTCCACCATATACCATTGCATTTTTTTGTGCATACGTGGGGTAATACTCCCGTCATTATATGCCTCCGCTGCCTGTATAAAAGGCTGCATCATTTTTTGTACTTTTTTGTGCAAAGTACCACTTTCACGGTTTGCCGAGCGCATATCAAGCGTAAGCTTGCCCAAACGATATAGGTTTTTGAAAAAGTTCATGGGTTTCGAAAAGTTTAAAAACTGCCTCCATAATGAATGGTACCTTCCCAGCCTATGCCACACTGAGGCAACCATTCCCTTACTTGCCTCAATGACTTTGGAGCGAGTGGGTTGCCCGATAAATAAAGCGTATCTAAATGCTGGAGCTGACTCAGTGCTTTGGGTAATTCGGTGATTTGGTTATGGCTTAAGTCCAGCGTACTGAGTTGCTTGAGTTGGGTAATGCCAGGGGGAACTTCTAAAATGTCACAATCTGCCAACCAAAGGTTATGTAGGTGGCTCATCTTACAAATATTCTCAAGCATAGCAGTACTTATATTTGACAAACGAAATACCAAGGTTTGCAATTGAGCGAGGTTTATAATGCTTTTTGGGAGCGAATGTAGAGGATTTCGCCCTAAAATTAAGGTGTCTAATTGGGTCAATTGCCCTATTTCTTCAGGCAGTGTTTCCAGTTGATTTTCGCGTAAGTCTAAGTGGGTCAAGGCTTGCCAATGCTGAATGTTGGGGGGAAGCGTTTTTAATTGATTGTTTGACAAGTTGAGTTTTTCTAAAGAAGCAAGTTGCCCTATTTCAGGTGGTAATCTTTCTAACTGATTGTTCTGTAAAAGCAATTCTTTACACGAGGCAAGCTGCCTTATTTCGGGAGGTAAACTGCTCAACTGGCACGAAGTAAGTGCTAGATATGTGAGTTGGGTAAGTTGCTTGATGCTGGCAGGTAGAGATGTGAGCGGATTATGTGATAACATGAGCCTCTTAAGAGGAAGCAGGCATAGCAAATCAGGGAAGCGTTCTATTTTGTTGCCTGTAAGGTTTAATTGTTCTAACTGGTGTAGTTGGGCAAGTTCTATTGGCAAAGCATCGAGGCTATTACTGGCAAGGTTTAACTGCTTTAAGTTATTTAATTGACCTAACGAAGGAGGTACCACTGATAACTCTTTTTTCTTAAGCGAAAGCCCCTGTAATTTTTTCAAATACCCGAGCTCTAATTCGTGTTCAAGGCAGAGCAAGGGGTATTTTTGTAGCAATACTGCCACTTCTTGAGTGTAAAAGCTTGACAAGTTTTTACAAAGTTGAAAGGCAATGGCCACGTTTGCTTTGTTTGCCGACAGCAACAAACGTTTAATTTTTTCGGAGTCTTCTTTGCTCATATTTGTTTACTCTCCTCTCAACATTTGTGGCAACCAGGTCACCATTTCAGGAAAAAACACCACTGCTGCAATGAGCAATAACTGAATAATGACAAAGGGCATAATGCCCCGATACAAATGCCCGGTTTTTACTTCGGGTGGGGCTACTCCTTTCAAATAAAACAGGGCAAAGCCAAAGGGAGGTGTCAAAAACGAGGTTTGCAGGTTCATAGCCATTAATATACCCACCCACACCAAGTCGAGCCCCATTGCCTGAAAAGTAGGCACCACTACTGGAACAATGATGAAGATGATTTCGATAAAATCGATGAAAAAGCCCGCTACAAACATAATGAGCATGACCAAAGCCAGAAAAGTGTATTTGTCGAGGTTGCTGGAGTTGATCAGTTCAATGATATAATCGTCGCCTTTGAGCCCTCGAAACACCAACGAAAAAGCCGAAGCCCCAATCAAAATGATGAACACCATGGTAGAAATGTGGCTGGTAGAGCGCATGACCTGGCGCAGTACTGGTAGTGAGAGTTTTTTCTGAAACAAAGTAAGCAAAGTGGCTCCCATTGCTCCTACAGCGGCGGCTTCGGTAGGTGAGGCGATGCCCGCAAATATAGACCCCAACACCGATACAATGAGTAACAAAGGCAATACAAACGCCGATATTACCCGTTTCCACATGCCTTTGGTTCTAAAGGCGGCTACTTCTTCTTTGGGCATGGCAGGGGCTTGTTGGGGGCGCACCAGCGAAAACCCCACAATGTAGAGAAAGTACAGGGCTACCAGCGTAAACCCAGGGATAAAGGCTGCCGTGAACAAGTCGCCCACCGATACATTGAGCACGCTCCCCAGCAAGACCAATACCACGCTAGGAGGGATGATTTGCCCCAAGGTGCCCGAAGCGGCTATAGTACCCGTGGCGAGCTCTATGCTGTAGTTTCTACGGATCATAGTAGGCAAGCTAATAAGCCCCATCGTAATCACTGTAGCGCCTACTACCCCAGTAGATGCGGCAAGCAAAGCCCCCACTACTACTACAGAAATGGCCAACCCTCCGCGCAAGCGCCCAAAAAGCAACGCCATCGTTTCGAGCAGCCTTTCGGCAATGCCTGATTTCTCCAGCATAATGCCCATATACACAAACAAAGGCACCGCCAACAATACATAGTTGGTCATGATGCCATAAATCCGCAGCGATAACAGGTAAAAAAAGTCGAGATTAAATACGGCAAGGCCTACCAATACCGACAGCCCCCCCAAAGTAAATGCCACCGGAAAACCTGCCAAAATGCTGATAAAGATGAGAATAAATAGTTTGATGGGGAGCGAAATGCCCAAGTCGATGCCTAAAAAACTAAATAACGCCAGTAAAGTACCTACCAAAATAAAGAGTGTACGCATGACCACAAACACCTTGTTTTTGCCTGCGTTTTCGTCTTCCGGGTGGGCTTTGTCGTGGTTGTCTTCCCAACGAGCAGTAATAGAACTGAGGTCTTCGCCCAATACAGCAAGCATTGACTCAAACAACAGCGCCACTGCCTGCAGCAGCAAAAAGACAAAGCCAGTAGGAATGGCCCCTTTGATAATGTAACGGGCTGGCAAACCACCCGGATCGGGGGAGCCTTCGAGGTAGCCATAAGACACCATGGTGTATTTCCAGGCGGCATAAATGACCACTACACAAAAAGGAATAAGAAAAATAATACTCCCCAAAAGGTTGATCCAGGCTTTTTGCCGGGCGTTCATCCGAATATAAAAAACGTCTACCCGCACGTGTTTGTCATGGCGCAAAGTATAGCCAGCACAAAACAAAAATACCAAGGCAAACAAGTGCCACTCCAGGTCGAGAAAAGCCACTGAGGTAGTTTTGAAAATATAGCGTTGGGTAACGTCGAAACATACCAATACCACCAACGCAGTGGTGAGCCAGGCGGTGTTTTTTCCCACCCAGTTGTTGAGGCGGCTTACTTGCAGAATATAGCTTTTGAGTAGGGTTTTCAATGGGGTTGTAGTTAGTTTTAAAACAAGCTCGAATCTTTTTTCGGCGTCAAATATATAAATAATTGGCAGGTGGGCATAATCATTTACTGACAGAGTCAGGTAAACTACAAGTTTGGTATAGTAGTCATCAAGCCCATCAATGCCGTAAAACACTCGTTGGCAAAGCCAGGGAGCTGTTGCCATTGCTCTAAGGGGAGCTTACGGCTTAGCTTTAAAAAGGGCATTTTTTGCAAGTGCTGTTGCAGTGTCTCAGGGCTAAAGTTGGCCAAAGGCAGGCAATTGTCCTCGCCAAAGTGATGCTCCCAGGGAGTGGTGTTTACCCCAATGTACCAACCGTGGGCAGGTGTAAGCTTTGGGAGGTGGTGGGCAATGGCAGTGCGATGCAAATGCCAACTTTTTTCGGCAAGCATCAGCGTACAGCTAAACTCGTTGCCCCACCAACACATCGTCCTGAAAGCAAATACATCGGCACGGCTAAACAGCTTGGGGTAGTCGAGCACCAAGTAAGGCAGTTGTCGGTACTGCTCTCCTTTAGATATTTTACCCTTGACTACATCTACTGCATCGGGAAAATCAAAATCGAGTTCGGCTACTGCAGCCTTTAGTTGGGTTTGGGTGCTTTCCAGCAATTGGTGCACCTTGGTTGTGACCTGGTGTTTGGTCAGTAAAAACTCAGTATCTTGTAAGTAATTCAGTTCTTTTGAAGAAAATGCCATCAGTTGAGTATTTGGTTGGTAGCAGGCAAATATAGGTGATTCACATCAAGTGAAAAAAGCATTGGTGAGCAGATAGCAGGGGGGAAGCAGGTAAATAAATTTTTATGCGACAAAGGTTTGGGCATCCCAAAAATATTGTATACTTTTGCCGTCCCTTGCAGTAACACTATATGCTTACGTGGTGGAATTGGTAGACACGCTATCTTGAGGGGGTAGTGCCTATTACTGGCGTGGGGGTTCGACTCCCCCCGTGAGCACACTCAAAGTAATAAAACCCTTTGTAAATCAATGATTTGCAAAAGGTTTTGTTTTTGTGGGGTACAGTTTAGGGTACACTTTTTTCTTGAAAATTTTCCAGACAGGATTTAAACTTTATTTTTAGGCTTCACCTGTTAGTTACTCGCTTGCTTTTTCGAATCAAGTTCGAAACAGGCGAACTTGACCTTGGGAGGGTGGTATCTTCACGTCTTATCGAGACCTCGAACTTTGTAAGCTTCAGAGAGATTTCTTATTTTTTATAAAAAAGCCTTATAAAAATAACTCCCTCATTGTCAATTTTATAACCATCATACACGGTTTAATGTGAAACTACTGAAGGTGCCTGGAGCTTTTTTAGTAAGGGTTACTTGCATAATTTTGTTCTAGCAAATATATGAAGCAATATCAACGTTGTTGGCGCATAACAAACCAATCAAATAGTCATACAAAAATCACCCTTGCTTATAATACAAAGCAAGGGTGATTTTTAGTAAGTGATTCAATGGTATGGCGTTAGTTGTTCACCTTTTGAGGTTTCAAACTTAGCAATTGCTGCAGGGCATTGGTTTTTTTGTCCTTAAAATACACCGTTACGTTGCCTTCCAATACTTCTTTTTTGGCAGGCAGGGTATTTACTATCACCGACTCTATCTTGGGTAGCAGTTCTTCGAGCAACTCATCCGAGAAATTCTCTTTAGGTATTTTTCTCAATATTTCGCTGGGGCGCAAAAAGAGCATAAAGTTACTCTCTTTGGTTTTCTTGAGCATTTCTTCATTCAGGTTGGTTGCCTTGGCTGAGGTAATAGCCTCTTTAAACTCCTCAGTAGCAGTCAAAAACACTGCGTCATCTGTTACTATTATCTGAGGGTCAAAACCCAACAATGGTATTACCGGGCGGTAGATGTTGTCTTGCTTTTGCAAAAGCCCCATTTCTGTATATTTGCTCAGTAGCTTCTCTAGTACCTTGCGGTTATTGAGCCCAATGCCCAATACCAACTTGGCACTAGCCTTTTGTAAGTTGTTCAGTTCCAGGTCTTCCACCGCAGCTACCAGGTCTCCACTCAACATCTCGGCTACATCTTTTACCGTCAAGTCCAGTTCTTGCAATGTTTTCAAAGCCTCCGCGTCAAACTTGTCATACGCATTTTCTTCTTCCATAATCTTTCTGATGTCTTTCATGCTAATACTCAGGCTCATCAGCAGCAATGGATCTTTAATGGGCAAGCTTTTAATGACGTTTTCATTACTGATACCCAGCACAGTTTGGTACTTTTCGGTGGCTTTACCGTCAAACATGGTCTTGCCATTCATCACTATTTTACCTTCCAGAAAATCAATATAAGAAGTGCCATACTTGGTAGCGTTTATCAGGTTGGCTATAGTAGGCGATAGTTTGCTGTACATCTCTACCGAAGGGCTAAAGTTGCGGGTTTCTTGTTGGTTTGCCCAAATGGCAATGTCGTGGTTTTCGCCTAATAAAGCTTTAAACTTCTGGTTGTTGTTGTCCAGAGCATCAGCGGCAGTAGTTTTGCGTAGTTCGGCCACTTTGCTCACCAACTCTTTGTTTCTATTGGCTGCTTTAAACTCATACCCTACTAATAAGCCAGAGCCTTCTTTCCACGAGAGAATAGTTTTGTTATCTAAAAACACGTGCTTGCTGTCTTTATTTTTCACAATAGTGATCCCCTTATCAGTGGTCAAAGCCTTCTCAAAAGCTGCTACATCGGCGATCACAAAAGTCAGGGCAAAATGATTTTTATTGCGATCTTTTGACACTTGCCCATTAAAAACAGACAGCTTTTCGTCTTGATCTATAGAGCTAATCACCCTTTCGACCAACTGCTGAAGACCAGCAACTTGTTTACTGTCTATGTCTACATCAAGTTTTTGCAAAAAATCAGCCTTGAACACATCTCGCCAGTTGGGGGCTTTTTCTGAGATTTGTTTCAAATCAATGACGGCTGCTATCGAAGCCGTTTTAGGAATGTGTACTTTGCTCACTGCTTGCTTGTTTTTTTTGCCACAGGCAACCAGCATTGTTCCTACCGCCAACATGACTAAAAGCGTTCTAATCATTGGTTGGTTGTATAAATGTGTTTTGTAGATTTTCATTGGTGTAAAACTGTTTAAGTATGGAATGGTACTGCCAGTACCCCACAACCAGGGCAGGTGTCCCGTTAAGTAATATACTCGTTTAACTTCGGCTTTTATAAATCGCTAAAATTCAACGTGATAGAAAAAGTGTAGCTATCTAAGGAGCAGGGTGTACCTAGTCCCTAGAGCCTAGTCCCCAGAACTTTGTCGGGGTTTTTAACTACAGGTTTTATAAATCGCTAAAATTCAACGTGATAGAAAAAGTGTAGCTATCTAAGGAGCAAGGGTGTACCTAGTCCCTAGAGCCTAGTCCCCAGAACCCTGTAGGAGCTTTTAAAAGCACTTATGCTTCAAGTATGTACAAATATATTTTTCCTTGATTAAATCTCTAAAACTTTCAGGTTTTGTTTGATAAAATGTTGATAAAAAAGCCTGAACTGGCACTCAGGCATGGCAGGTTTTTCGGGCGTTGAGGAGGTGTTTGTTTCAGTTCCTGGAGGAGCTTTTGCCTTGAGCCCAATAAAAAACCCCCAAGAAAGTGTTCAAGAGGGTAATATTATACAGGACAACAGGATTGTCTAAAAATAAATCTCAGTTTTGGGCAACGATTGCTGTATCCTTTGCCTTTCGGGGGCGCTAAACCTATTGCCATCAAGATAAAGACTTTGTAACTGCGATAGTTGCCCTATTTCTACTGGTAACACATTGAGCTGATTAAAACTCAGGTTAAGCCTGTGCAGATTCTTGAGGCGGCCTATCTCAGCGGGCAACACTTTAAGGTTGTTGCGCTCCAGGTCTAACCAAATCAAATCAGATAAAAACCCAATACTGGAAGGCACCTCATTTATGTTGTTATCGTGCAAGTATAAAAACTGAAGCTTGGTAAGCTGGGCTATAGCTTTGGGTACTTCATTTAGTTTTGACCCCTGCAAATCTAGCTCTTTCAAGTGTTTGAGTGGCTCAATCATGTGGTATTGAAAACACTTGAGGGGGTGTTCTGACAAATCACTGTACAATGACTTGGGTATATGGGCTATATCCAGCTTTCGCAACGTTTCAAAAGCCTTGTCTATGTTTTCTGCCTGTTCACTGGCAAGCAACTTTCCTGCATTCTCTATCAGTGCGTCCATGTCTGTTATTATTACTGTCTAAAGATGGTTTGCTTGATTTTAATTGAGCAATGTCATACTGCTCTAAGTACACTTTAAATTACAAAAGTAGCGCTTTCGAACTGCAATGTCTATGAGCGCCTTAGCTACGTGGTTCCTTACAAGATAAAGCTTAACCTTTGACAGAGAGAGCTCAACGAAGCTAAGTAACGTGTTCGCCCCGTAAACGGGATTTCGGGCGTAGCCCTCAACAATAACCCCGATAAGAAATCGGGACTTTGAAGCTGTCCGATTTAGAATAAATTAGCTTCGCAGAGCTTGAACTTCGTTCTGCGGTTCGCTTCACTGCCTTTCGTTACCCCGGCAGTTCCGCCGGGACTATGAGCTTTTATTGCCCGTAGCAGCGCTACGAGCGCAAAAACCGATGGCTAAAGCTTCGCTTTGCCGAGCTCTGCCAAAGGCTAAATGCCTCAGTCAGTTGTGCGTATTTGCCCCAAAAACCAGAAACTTATTTTGAGCACGTTACTAAAAGCAGATACTGCCTTCTTTTAGATTACTTTGTTTTTTACATTTTACTAAGGAATGATGTAAAAATAAAATTATACAGTAACGCCAAAATATTTTGTTACCATTCCTTCTAAAATCTATTGTTTTATTTTTTATCTACAATATAGTGGTTTTTCACTAAACGAACTCATCTTGTCTTTTTATCTTAAGTCGAAAAGTAGAAGCTTTAGTTTTCCAATACCTTAGGTAGTTGATAAGTAAAGGGTTTATATCCTGTTTTTTATGCCAGGTATGAGTTCAACAATGAATTAAGAACGTCTGTTATCAAAAAATTGTTTTGCACAAAAAAAACAGCGCAGTAGCATAGGCATTAGCGGCAATAAATGGAGTGTGGTGATGTCAAATAAATGCGGTAAGTGGGCAGTAGGGGAGGGGGTAAAAAAAAATTGATGTACTAAATATTTAGTACACCAATTCACCAAATTATATTACACTTATTAATGTTTTTTGTCTTTTTCAAGTATTTAGAATATCTTATCCCATTGTTCAACTTCACATCCTTTGAGTATTCTTTATATTCTAAATGTTTAAAGTTATATACTAATTTTTTTAAATAAAGTTTCAGTGAAAGCGAATTTTTTAGATGTTTGATGTGTTTTTGTATGTATAATATTCTTTTTTATAAAGAAAAAGCCATAGTAAATTCTAATAAAATCTGATTAAGTAGCCTGTTTAAGTATTTATTTGTTAAAATATTGTTAAGAGAAATGTCTTTTTCAATAACAATACCTTTGTAAGAAAAAAATGTGATTTTACTTATAAACTCTCCAAATTACTCCTACTCTAGCTTTCGGTGGCGGCTCTTCTTATCCGGTCATTGATTGCCCTGCCCAAGCCTTTTTCGGGCATAAGCTCAGCCAATATAATTTCTACAGGTTGATTGTCTAAATAACGCATGCCTGCAAATAACCCTTGCGCTGCTTTTGCCAGCTCGCCTTCAGCCGATAACACCACCTGCTGATTTTTGGGTACTTGTTCATAAGTTTTTCTAAAAGACAAAATGCCCACCTTGTCGCAAGGGTACTGGGGCAACAGTGCCGCAATATCTCCAATAATCATTTTTTTTTGGGGAGCATAATGACTCTTGAGCATGCCCGATGCCTTGGGGTTTGACGAAGAGTGCCTTACCTCCTCTACTTTGCCTGTGGCGGCTTCTATGTTTTCTACACTGATGCCTCCCAAGCGATAAATGGTAGTTTGGTTGTTTTTTACTTCTACTATAGTAGACTCAATACCCACCTGGCAAGGACCCCCATCTATAATGTAGCTCACTTTGTTTTTGAGCTGGGCTTCTACATGCCCTGCTGTAGTAGGGCTAATGTAGCCAAAAGGGTTGGCGCTGGGTGCGGCCAATGGAAAATCAAGTTGTTTGAGCAGCTCAAGAGTCAGAGGGTGGTTAGGAATACGTACCGCTACTGTAGACAATCCTGCGGTAACCAAGTCAGGGATCAAATCATTTTTTTCCAGCAGAATAGTCAGCGAACCAGGCCAGAACTGTTTTGCCAGCTTTTTTGCCTTTTCAGGAATATTTTTGGTAAACTGCTGCACCTGTTCTATACTGTGGGTGTGCACAATCAAAGGGTCAAAGGTAGGGCGGTTCTTTGCTTCAAATATACGGGTTACTGCTTTTTTGTCAAAGGCATTGGCTGCCAGGCCATACACAGTTTCGGTAGGTATGGCCACCAGTTTTCCCTGGGTTAGCAGTATGCTTGCCTGGGTTAAGTTCTGACCAATCAATGTATCCATTTTTTTATTCTTTATGATTTGGTGATGGAAGCTGTCTCATTATAGGTTTTAAGAGAATGAGTTATACCTGGCAGGTTTCTAAAAACCTGCCAGGTATTCAACAAAGACAGCCTCTATATATGTTTATCCTTGTTGAATGCCGTTTTTTAGTATTTGTCCAAACCTGTATACATCTTCAAACGAGTTGTACAAAGGCACCGGGGCTATACGTATGCTGTTGGGTTCACGCCAATCGCCCACTACTCCGTGGGTGTGCAAATAATCAAACAATTTTTTTCCTTCTTGGGGTACCAACAACGACAACTGACATCCTCTTGCCTCTGTTGGGGTGATAATTTCTATAGGGTAATGGCTGTTTTGACCCACCTCACGAATCACGAATTCAAGGTAGCCCGTCAGTTTTTTACTTTTGGCCGTAAGCTGAGGCATACCCGCTTGAGCAAACAGTTGAAGCGAAGCCAAGTGGGCTGCCTGTAGCAACACTTGTGCGTTGCTTAGTTGCCAACCGTCTACATTGGGCATTGCCTCAAAGCCTTTTTTCATCAAAAACCGCTCATCTTCGTTGTGCCCCCACCAACCCGCAAGGCGGGGCAATGAAGTGTCACTAGCATTTTTTTCGTGAATAAATACGCCTGATATTCCACCAGGGCTTGAGTTTAAATATTTATAAGTACACCACACCGCAAAATCAATGTTCCAATCGTGTAGGTGCAAAGCCACATTACCTGCAGCATGGGCCAGGTCGAAACCGACGTAAGCCCCCACTTTGTGTCCTGCCTTGGTAATGGCATCCATGTCAAACACTTGTCCGGTGTAGTAATTTACCCCACTAAACATGACCAATGCCACCGATTCGCCCAAGCTTTCAATGGTTTGTACAATATCTTCGGTGCGCAACGTATGTTCGCCTTCGCGTGGGCTTACCTCTACCACTGCATCTTCATAGGCAAAACCGTGTATTTTCGCCTGCGATTCCATAGCGTATGATCAGACGGAAACGCACCTGCCTCCATTACTATTTTATAGCGGGTGG
>NZ_AAWS01000071.1 GCF_000169175.1 Microscilla marina ATCC 23134 | reverse complement strand
CCAGCACCCGCTCTTTTAAGTCTCCTGTGGAAGACTTGGCACAACGTAGAAGAAATATGTGATTACATGAATCAAAAAGGGAAATCAATATACCCAGATATCGAACCTGTTAAGAAAAACATTACATATGGAACAAAGCAATAGCGACATAAAATATTATAACTTACTAGCTGAAATTCCTTGGGGCTGGCATCCGCACAAAGGTTTACAGCGTTTTTTTGACTTAATTGTATTTGATGAGGACATGTTGGTGTTAAGCAACGAACCAGAGAAACTTTACACAAAAGATGATTTCAACCACTATTACAATACAGCCTATGCAAACAAAAAACTCATAGCTCCCCATATTCGTTATTACCTTCCTGAGTACTTGCTTATATTTTATGACACAAGTTGCATTCGTTATACTGTTCAAAAAGAAAACCACCCTTATTTGGTGAATAGTAACAGGTTATATGTTTACTACTTGGCAACTAACCAACTTAAAGAGATTAAGCTAGTTCAGTCAGAAAAAGACATAAATTATTCACAACTGGATGCTTGGATAGACCTCAAAACACAATTAGTTCATATAAAAGGAATACAAGCCCTAGATATTCAATATAGTCCAATAGATTTTCAAAATAGTATTGAACGCCCTATAGGTAACAAACCCCCTGGATACTTTAATAGGGTATTTAAGAAACCTACCACAAAAATAGATGAATATTCCTTTGATTTGACAGGAAATTGTTTGTCTTACAAGTCGCAAGAAACATCTATTCAAACAATCCTGGAGGCATTACCGACAAACGAAATACCTTTGGGGTACCAACAAAACTCTGTGGAGTTTAATATAAATACAGGGTTAAATTATGAATATATTTACCAGTATGCAGTCTTTGAGCCAACCTTAGAAGAAGTCAGCAATATCGTTGTAGAACCATCTCAAAACTATATTTATATATCTCGCCCTGTCAACTCAAAAACTCCTCACGTAATTACAGTAGAACAATGGAAATTTGGAGAAAAAAGACCGAAGCAAATATTTTCCTTTAAAATACCTATTGAACTAGTAGAAAAACAGCATAAGCTTTTTCCATCTGACCCAGAAGGTTACCGTAAATATTATTGGGATTTGGTATATATAGATCAAGATCAAAAATTTTACTTCTCAGGGAGAGGTAATTATTCACCTTTTTTTATTGCATATAAACCTTCTGGACAAATCTTTTTCAGTATCCCTCCACTTGAAGCTTTTCCTGTAATTCAACCATCACCTGAAAAACCAAACAAGCCTAAGGCTTCCGATTTTATCAACCCAAGTTCTTCCCAATATGAGCAAGCCATTCAAGTCTGGCGTGCAAATTTTGAAGCTTGGCGGGCAAAATCGCCTCACCAAGCTTTATTTTTGGAGGACGAACAAGAAAAAGTAGAATCTTGGGTAGCACCTGCCCACCAATGGCATTATGATGAAAACAAGCAAAAACTCTATATTCCAGTCATGGGAGCTGATAGCTTGTTTATTGTAGAGGTGAGTTATAGTTAGCCACAAAAAAACGTTATTCCCACCTAGTGCACTGGGGATAGAATGTGGGTGAATAATGCAGTCAGGCGAGGCGCAAACATAGCTATGCAAGCTTTTTTAAGTAAAGCCAGTGGGCTAAAGACTCCGAATAATGTGGTAGGAATTTAGTTTCCAGTGCACTAGAGCCAGGACATCCCTTGCGTTGATGCTACTTTTAGTTTCAAGCGCCTTACCCAAGGCTTAGGCGCTTTAATGCACGCCTATTTGCTGCGGGCTTATCTAATGCAGTTTTCGGGCAAGCAAAACAGGAATTAAAACTACTATATGACACTATGTATACAGCAACTTCTAGTTTAACTAACCTCAGTACGCCAAGTAGGAAAACACTCACTTTTAATTGGGGAAGTCTTGCAAGATACTAAACAAGTTCACTCAGATAAAAACAATGGATAAAACAACTTTTTCCGAAATAACGCTAAAAAATTTGATCGGTCTAAAATTTAACTTATCCAAAATAGAAGATTTGGAGAGTGATTTTAAAGCCTTGTACCAAGAGTTTTATAGTGAAAACATAGAACTGTTTAACCCCAGGTACCCTATAAAATTAGTGGTAGTGAAAACAGGTTTTCTAGACTTAAGGTTTGAGAGGACAGAGGTTACCGAAGACCAATATTTACGAGTATTTATGACAACAAATGAGGCAGGAATTGTTTTCTTTAAAAAGAATAGACCAGAGGTGGACTTTCAAGCTATCCTTGAAGATTGGAACAATTCCTTTGATTCGTTAAAAAAGCCGCTTGAGTTTGTTATAAAAGATGCTTGTCATACAAACGCCAAATATATATGGAAGAATAAATATTTTTATGGATGAGCTAAAGTTCTGAGGGTACCCGTTCTTTTAAGCCCTGGACAATGTGTTATTAATAATCACCCCCAGGCGCTATAATCGAGGTTGGTTGTTAAAAGTCCTCATTTAGGAGACTTAAAAATTTAAATGAATACAAATCTCCAGACTTGTTTGCGAATGCAAAGCTCGGTAATATTTCAAATCTATTGAGCCATTTGGCTAGAAAGCCTGTCTTGTAAAGATCGGAGACTTCTTTTTATCCATAAGTTTCAAGTGCCCTAAAGGAACACTTAAAACAGCGTGGATTTTTGTTTTGGTCTTGGCTGGCGCAAACATATAAATACTTATACTTTCGGTGCGAGAAACGGGCGAGTCAGGTAATATTCAAGCCCTGCATTGAAAATGTTCATAGAAAATTGACATGCATTAAAATGCGCATCAGGCAGGATGCAACTAACATTGTTATGTCTTCTCTTTAAGCAAGCCATAAACCTGGTCCAATTGAGGAATAGTATGAATAAATTCAAGAACATATTCTCGAGAACAGCCTAATTCAGCCTGATACTTCTCAATCATAACTTCTGTTTTTTTGTGAACTCTTTAATTACTTCTTTTAAAAACTTGATATGATTAATATTAGATTTGATTTGGTTATTTAAACTATCTTTAAACTTCATAAATAATTCAATTTCTTGGTAGTCTAAAGGGGACGTTTGTTTGTTAGGTAACTGAATATCATTTTGTATGGCTTTTATTTTTTCGTCAGTTTCTTCGATTGTTTTACGAGTACTTTCAATTTGCTTGTATACATAATCAATATCCATAAAACTAACATCAATATCTTTCCAAAAAGGTAATGAGGTTTCTTTATCCATGGCATTTATAATTATTCTACTAAATATAATGATTTTGAAGATATAAATAAAATATGAGCCTAGACAAAATAGATTTTTTGCATCACAAAGACAACCCCAAGTATTTTGGTGCTAACCAATACAAGGCATTTGCAGAGAAACTGCTAAAACATGTAAAACACACTAAAGACTTTGTTATTATTACAGACTGGAAAGATATTCGGGAAAACAGTTTAATTATAACGTATGCACACAAACATCTTCACGACGAATTGGCGAATTTACCCCAACAAAATACTCTTGAGTTTTATAGGAGAATATTTGTAATCAATTGGAGTAATACTCTCCCAGAAACACCGCGTGGTTATCAAAACAAAGCCTTTGCAGGACACTTAATAAGTCTTTCCTATCAAATAATTATGGATGAGCGGAAAGCCCTCATACAATATGCAGATTTTTTTGGAGATAGTGCTGCCTTAAATAACTTAAAAGCAGGAGCAAAAAACACAAAGCAACAATGGGGAGTACAGACGATACGTGAAGCGGGCTTGTATGAGGCTGTTCACTGTGCAGTCAATGTATTAAAAGTGTTGAGCATGTACCTTGATGAGTACATGGAAAAATATGATTGGTTGAAAAAGTTAGATCCATGCGCTACCAATCATGCAAGAACACAACAATCAGCCATTGACATACTCGATGAACATAGCTTAGAAGTGGGAAAATCCAGTAGTTTTGCCCTTAAAATATTGGGCTTGGCTAGTTATGTATTGGCAAAAGGTGGAGTAAGTAATTTGTCAGATGATGATGATGATGAGATTTTAATGCATCATACTCCAGAAGAAATAGCACTTTGCATAGCTCAATATCACGAAGATTTATGGAGTCATATACCTTTGGAAGAAAAGTTATACCTAGATCAAGAAGCATCACTTGTCAAACTCATGGCGTATGCTTACAACATCAATAAAAACCTCACTTTGAGCGAATACCCTGAGTATATCGCAAAAATGAAAGAACGTATAAAAACGCCCGAAGACCTCAAAGAAATAAAACGTGATTATCCTAAGATATATTCGTTTATGGCACAAAAAGCATACAAGTTGGGGAGAGTTTTGGAGAAGGATTTATTGGGTGGGTAAGGGTGTTTTGCCTTCTTTACTGGGTCAAGAAGCTTGGCATAATGAAAGGCAAGTAGCGTTAAAACAACCCCTATAGCCTCACCCCAATCACCAAAATATCATCACGTTGCTCTGTGCCTGTTGTATAAGTTTCCAGGGCGTGTTCCAAGGCTTTTTTTTGTTGGGGCAGTGGTTGGTGTGCCTGTGAAGCCAGTAATTCTTGAAAACACTGTGAGCCCAGTCTTTTTCTTGCCGCATTGTTCTGGTCACAATATCCATCAGTACTTAAAAATATTAAATCGCCTGGTTGTAAAATCAAGCTGTGCTCTTCAAAGTTTCGAGGCTTTCTTCGCCGTATCCCAATAGATATTCGGCTGCCTTTTAGTTCACACAGTTCTTGAGACGCTTTCCTAAAGTAATACATAGGACACTTGGCACCCGCAAACGCCACCTCGACAGTGTCATTGGGTAGGTATTGAATACTGCACAACCCCAGGTCCATTCCTGATTGATTGCCAGTTTTTTCTCGCTTCAGCGCGTGTTTTAAATTGGTGCGAAGGCACTCTAATATTGAAGCAGGTCGGGTAATGTTTTTTTGATGCACAATTTCATTGAGTAAAGCATAGCCCATCATGCTCATAAAAGCCCCTGGTACCCCATGCCCAGTACAATCCACAGCAGCAACTAATCTTATATCCCTCCCATCTTTGGTTCTGTCTACCCAATAAAAATCACCTGATACAATGTCGCGAGGGCGGAAAAGTACAAAGTAATGCTGAAATATTTCTTGCATTCTGTCCTCAAAAGGTAATATGGCGTCTTGGATAAGTTTGGCGGCTTCAATACTCTTTCTTACTTGGATATTTTTTTGCTCTATGGCATCACGTTGAGCTGTAATCTCCTCTTGCTGTTGTTGAAGTTCTTTGTTTTGCATAGAAATTTCTTCTTGCTGTTGTTGAAGTTCTTCATTTTGCTGACTCACTTTTTCTTGCTTCTGCCTAAGCGCTATAGTACGTTCTTGTACCTTGTGCTCCAACCGTTCTTTTTGTTTAATCAACCTCCGGGAGTTAAGGCGCAACACAACCAGCATCAATAGTATAGTACTACTCACATACAGCACATAAGCCCACCAGGTACGGTACCAAGGCGGCTCAATCTGAAAACTAAAGCGGGCGGTTTGGCTTAAGTCACCATAGACGTTTTTAGCCCTTACTTCAAACAGGTATTTGCCTTCAGGTAAGTTGGTAAAGTTGGCATGGCGCTCTCTGCTCCAGGACGACCACTTGTCCTGAAAACCTTTGAGTCTAAACTGGTATTGATTTTTATGGCTATACGCATAAAACAGCGCCACATAGTCGAACCGAAGCGTATTGAATTCATAATGAAGCGAAACCGCCCGCAGATTGTTTTCATTGAACAGCAAAGAATCATTATTAATGGTTACTTTGCGAATAATGGCAGGGTAGGCAAGTGCCTGTTGCGTGGGCCATGAAGCATTGTATACTACCAAGCTTGTGCCTTTGTTTATAACATACTGTCCATCTTTTTCTGCAATAGTTAAATATTCTTTATCAGAGGAGATTTGAACATCCATAAATGTTTTTTTAACGAAAGCATATCCCTTGTTTTCAGTCATTTTTAACATCACCAGTTCAATCGTACTTTCGTCTTCCATCTGTACAAAAATATGCCCTTGTTGGGTTTCATAGAGGTGATATACCTGTTTGCCTTTTACGTAAGGGTTCAATACAGGGTGAGGGTAAAAATACTCTTTTGCCTGATCAAAGGCATATATGCCACTGCTTGTACCAAAAACCAACTGACCATTTCTAAGTTGAAAAACAAAATTGAGCGCATTGGAAGGCAACCCGTCTTGAGTGGTATAATGTACTTGTTTGATTACACTGTCTTTGGCAGCATTGAGCCATACCCTAAACACACCAAAACGCGTATCGACTGTCCACAGGCTTTCATCTTTGCCTTCTTTAATGGTGTATATTCTTGGCGATATTTTATAGCCTTTCACCTTTTGTTTTGTCCACCGTTCCTGTTTGTGAGTCATCAAAAACAATCCTTGCTGATAGGTGCCTAATAATAGTTTAGAAGAGTCACTTTTAAAGGCAGTCAATGTGGTGGCTTGAAATTGCTTGACTAGTGGCTTAACTTGTCCGTTATGTACTTCATAAACATCTTCTAGTCCTACGGCATACAATTGCCCCTGATGTTTCAAAAAACCTGAAACCCACCCCCGTCTATCAGCCACCTCTTTTATTTTTTCAAAATACCCTTGTTTGTTTAAATGTAAAAGCTTCTTGCTGGTTCCGACATAAAGAGTTTGGTGGTCATATATTACACTAAAGGTAGTCTCAGAAGAAACTCCATGCCTTGTATCCCAAAACGAACATGGGCTCTGGTTATGCACTTGCCCAATGCCCTGTTCACCCATGGTCCACAAGTTACCTTGTTTGTCTTCCATAAAACTATAAATAGAAATAGTAGGGATGTCTTGGCGGGCTTTGATCATACGTTGTATTTGACCATTTTTATCCAATACTCGAAGGTTATGATAGTCTGATAAGGCAATCATTCCACTTTCTAACACCTTAAAATGCCTATCCTTGAGGTGTTTTTTGGCAAACATCGTGTCCAGTTGAGTCTGAAATACTTTTGTTGCCTTAAACTTCCCTTTTTGCAAATAGAGCCAGCGCATCTGCCTGATTTTATGATCGTAAGCTAATAAGGTATCTTTCCTATAATTTTTTATGATTGCGATGTTTGCAAGATACTTAAAACCTTGCAATTCGTCAGTCTTCGTGAACTTGGCTCCATTCCACACAAACAAGGACTGTCCAACTACTACATATAAATGTTGGTTAAAGTATAACCAGCGCTTAGGACTTTTGGCAAGCAGTGTAGGTTGCCCTTGATCATACATAGCCAAGTCCTGATAGTTCACATAAGTGCATTTACCCTGTTGATAAACCCAAACAAACCCACGTGAATTCATAAAAGCGACTCCTTTGTCTAAGGGTAAAATATCGTCAACCCTTCCATTTTTTCTTTGTTTGGGTGGGATCAAATGCATCAGCGATACATATCGACGGTTTTTCCGGGTAGAATCATACCCCAAATAACCAATACCGTTGTGTGTTCCCACAAAAAGAGTATCATTATGAGACCTAACCGCAGTAGCCTGCTCATTAATATTTAAGGAGAACTTATGCCATTGTACCCCATCATATTGCAATACACCTACATTGTCGGCTATGTATATCAGCCCTTGCTTACCTTGTGTTGCTCTCCAGCTTTGACCTCCTCCTCCATAATGTTTGGGTAAGTGTTTGGTCACATAAGGGATTTGTGCCCAAAGGGGGGCAATAGTGCTCACAAATAAAATGCTTGCCAGTAAGAAGTATTTCATCATAGTAGTAAACCAGTAAGTTTTTTTCAAAGGATACTTACACAAAGGATTTATCCATCATCGTCTTCATTGACGTCCTTACAAGCTGGTAGAAATCTGGAAATAAATTATCGTTCAATCTTTATCATTAGCAGTAAAGTAATATACAAAATAAACACTTATAAAAGGCTACTCTGGCTAAATATCTAAAACCACCATATCATCGCGTGGGTCTGCTCCACCTGGCACCCGTTTTAATATCACCATTTTAGCGAAACCAAGCATATATTGACAACATACAAAGCCTAAACTATGTTGTTAAAAAAGACTGCACCACACAAAATAGGCGCATTTTCATTCTTTACACCGCCTGTTCTATCTGTAAATATTGGTTTGTCAGTTTCACAGAGTTTGCTCCCTTAAGTATTCATATATTATCCCGCTACTTTAAATCTTCTGAAGGTTCACTTGAAATTGAGGCGTCAAAAGAAGTCTCCGATCTTTACAAGACAAGCTTTGCTTACCCAACAAAACATGGGGCTTTATAAGCATCAAAGGACAGCGTTCACAAAATCTCACTTACAGCCTTTAATTCACTGATTATCAGGACTTTTCAAGAAACACGATTCAACAGACACTACCCAGGTACACTAAAGAAAATGGTCAGGCAATTTCTTGCGTGACCATTTCAAGTTAAGCAGTTAGCAACCAATAGTTCTTACTTTCGTGGGTTTTGTTTATTGTCCAACATAAACTTACCTTTCGAAGATTGCACAATCTTGTCCCAGGCAACTACCTTAAAATTTTGATTGGCTTTGCCGTCTGCCTCGTCATTGGTGCCATCTTGGGCAATAAAAAAACCATTGGGAAACTGCTTACCCAAACCAAAGCTCACCACGTCTATGCCGTCAGTGTCAGAGGTACCATCTATCTTGTCGCTGTTGCCAATGCGAAAGCTGCCCAGGTAAGCATTGCCTTCGCCCCGGTCAAACACGGCATAACTATTATTGCCTTGGCTAGAGGCTATCAAGTAGCCTTTTTTGTTGGCAGCATAATAAATAGTCAACCCCTCGAGGTCTTCGGCAAGTTGGGGTTGGTTGGCAAGGTCGACAATCAGTTTTCCTTGAGAAGTACCTGGTTCGGCGTTGTATTTCCAAACGCCCTTGGTTTCTTCGGCAACGTACAAAAACCCTAACTCATCATCCGCCACCATTCCTTCGGCTTGAGTTTCCAGTTTAAAAGAGCGTACAATTTTACCATCTATTTTGCCCGCCTTGTCAAACAATTCCCACTGTTCTACTTGCCCGGTTTTACTCACCACAAAGGCGTAAAACTGTTGGGTTTGGGCACTTTTGTACAAACAAAAGCCATATACCTCTTCTACCTTAGAGGGTAGTTCACGTGCCAGTACTTCTTCCAGTTCTTTGGTTTCAGGGTTTACCTTCCAAACTCCTACACTGTTTTTGCTGCGGTTGCTTCCTGCTACAATGTCTACTTTTTTTCCTGCCAAAGGAAACCCATAGCGCACGTCTACATTGTTAATTTTGCCCACCGGATAAAAAAACAATTCTTTGCCAGCCAGGTCATACACCGCCAACCCCTTTTTTTTGTTGGTACCTATAATGATGCTCTCACCACTGTTGTTGGGGTGCACCCATACTGCGGGGTCATCAGCAGCATCTTTTGCCGAACGCACAGGCTGGGTTTCCAGGTCTGCCAACACTGTAGGCATCTCATCAGTTGACATTTCTGGGGTGTTATGAACCTTCTGTACATTGTTTTCTGTATCAGGGTTACTTGCCTCTTGTTGCTCGTTTTTGGTGTTACTGTTGCAGGCATTGAGCGTGAGCATAGCCCCGGTAATGCAGGCAAGGTAAATGTTTTTGGTTATTTTCATATCTAAAAAAGGAGATAGGTATAAGCCACAAGCGACAAGTAAAGTAAGTACTTGTCGCTTGTGGCTTACTACTTGTTGCTTTTCAAATTATTTATACAAATCAAACTTAAGCCCAGCACTGAAGCGTACATTGTACCATTCGGCTTGCATGGTGCGGTCGCTTCTTCCCTGGAAGTAACGCAATGGTTGGTTGGTCAGGTTGTTTACCTCAAAGAAGAAACGTAGCTTTTGGGTAAACGCATAAGAACCATTCAAATCTACAAACATTTGGCGGTCATAGTAGCGGTCATAATAAGCACTCTTGCCCAACTCATCTATATACGAATCGGCAAAGTTGAACGAAGCCCGCAATACCAACCTTTTGGTTTCAAACGAAAGTGAGGCATTTACCATGTGAGGCGAGGTACCAGGTAGCCTTACATCGGCGGTGCGATTGTCACCACCAAAACCTTCGGTAGTAGACTGGTTATAAGTATAGTTTACATACACTCCCAAGCCTTTGAGCACACCAGGCAAAAAATCAAGCTGACGCTGGAAACTTACCTCAAAGCCCAACAAGGTAGCACTGTTGCCATTCAACGGCTTGGTGAAGTCCTCAAACGTTTGCCCGCTTACCGGGTCGTTGTAGTTACTTAGCTCTTGAGTATAAATAAAGTTTTTGATGTCTTTATAAAATACCCCACCCGATACCAAACCAATAGACTTGAAGTAGTGCTCTGCCATAAAGTCAAAGTTCATAGATGTAGTAGGGTTAAGCAATGGGTTGCCAATAGTCAAGGCATTGTCGTCTGAGTTGATTTCGCGGTAAGGCACCAGGTCAAAGAAGTTAGGACGGGCAATGGTATTGGTCCAGGCAGCTCTGAAAATGGTGTGTTTAGATAAGTTATAACGCAAGTGCAGCGCAGGCATGTAGTTGGTGTAGTTTTGCGAACCGTTTACCTCTCTGATGTCTGCCTCTGACGAAGCAGTTTCTACATCAATCTCAAAGCCTTTGCTCGTAAGGCTCGTGTTTTCTACCCTTAACCCGGCAATGAAAGAAAATTTGCGCCCAATATTTTGGGTATACATCAAGTAACCCGCTGTAATGTTTTCGATAGAGCGGTAATTGCCTGGTACATACTCGTCCAATTTATCGGTACGGTCAAACAAGGCTGTGTTGTACAGGTTTAAGCTCCCCAAATACTCAGGCGAAGTATACAAGCCCGCCTTGTATTGCTCACCCGCCAAAAAATCACGGGTCACATCAATCACATTAGCGTCGTTCATTGTTTCAAAACCTGCTACCCTTGCTTCGTACTCATCAAAGCGGTTGTCCCTTACTTTTTCTTTGTTACGAAACCTTGCCCCTACCTTCAAACTACTTTGGTTGGCTCCCGATAATATGGGCAACTCAAGGTCTATTCTACCCGCTACATCGTTTTGGTAAGTAAACTGGTTTTCTTCCAGCATTTCGTTAAACTGATAGCGACCAGGGGTCAAGTCGCCCGCATTCATTGGAGTACTAATCGGAAAACGAGGGTTGGTCACATCTACATTCACCATTACGTCTTCTACCTCATAGCGAATATAACGTTCGTGGGGGCGTTGCTCCGAAGCCCGCGATACAGAGGCATCCCAGGTAAGCTTTACCTTGCTGCCCAATAAGTGCTGCCCCGACAACATCAGGCTTGCCTGACGCTGGTCTTCCAAACGACGGTTTTGCACCCGGTCGTTGTTGATTCCCCCTTTGGTTTGTTTTCTAAACCTTGCGGTATACATTCCTGTCATGTTGCCATTAGCGTCTAGTTCAGGGTCAATGGCTACATCAGCACGGTAGCGGTTTTCCCAGTCATCGCGCCAGTTGTAAATTCCTTTGAGGAAAATGGTGTGGTTAGGAGCAATCTTATAATCCAGTGCCAACGAGGTGCTGCGGCGAATGCGTTGTACATCATAAGTTCGTTGTTGAAACTCAGCCAGGTAGTCTTCACCGTTGTCCGTTTTTTCCCACTCTGCCTCTATATTGTCCGAACCAAAGTTATGATCGTTGTACGAAGCACTCAATATCACCCCCAATTTATTTTTGAAGAAACGGTTACCCACGATCAAAGAACCTGTCCAGATAGGTTTTTCAGACAAAAAGTTATAGCCACTGGCTAGTGTACCTGAAATACGCAATCCATTAGGTGCTGCACGTGTTACCAGGTTTACGGCTCCTCCAATGGCATCACCGTCCATATCAGGAGTTACGGCTTTACTTACCTCAATGGTTTGAATCATATCTGCCGGAATCAAATCCATTTGTACCCGACGGTTGTTGCCTTCTGCCGAAGGAATACGTACCCCATTGAGCATTACTGAGTTGAGCTGAGGCGCCAAACCACGAATGATGATATCGCGCGCTTCGCCCTGATCGTTTTGCATAGTTATTCCAGGAATACGCTTCATAGCATCGCCAATATTGGCATCAGGAAAACGCCCAATCTGATCGGCAGCCACTATATTGGTAATGTTATAGTTAGAGCGTTGCTGATTCAAGGCTTTGGCTTGCCCCTTAAGGCGATCGCCCATAATCACTACCTCTTGCCCTACGCTTACCCTGGCTTTCATTGATAGGCGCCCCAGCGACGCAGTTTGTCCAGCAGTGACGTTTATTTGTTGGGTAACGGACTCATAACCTATATAAGACACCGTTACAGTGTGGTTGCCCGCAGGCACGTTGAGCAATACAAAGTGCCCTGCATTGTCAGAGGCTGTACCCAGCATCAAAGACTCTATATAAATGCTTGCCCCCGGCAAAGACAAGTTGTCTTCATCGGTAATTTTACCGCTTATGGCACCTTTTTGTGCCCAGGCGTGGCCACAAAAAAGTGTGGCTATCAGTAATAGCACATTTAGTAAAAGTAGCTTTTTCATTTCCTTGTTTTCGGGTTTTATATTTTTGTATCAAAAAAAATGATGCACAAATAAAGGAGGAGATGTAGGCAAATTGCAATTTTTGAAAGGCAGCAAAAAGGCAACAACGGAGAAAACCACCGTATACAGAAAGGCAACAATAACAATTAATTAATATTATAAAGCATTGTTTGTGAATAGTTTATGAATTAGCGTACCGTATATCAATGCAGTATTTTATATAATTGTGTAGTAAGGTAAGCTTAAGTGATTTGATGGCTCAAAAAGCAATTATGCAAGTATTGGAGGGGCTAGTTGTGGGTGGCTGGCTTTGGTTGTTTGCTCTCGGTTGCGTATGCCAACGTAACAAAGTACAAGTAAACAACAGCATAAAATAGACAAAACCCACTGAACAAGTAGTTGGGTACTTGTCAAGTGGGTTGTATGATTGTTATACCAGGCGCTGGAGTTTATGATTGCGAAAACTCGTCCATTCCGCCCAGTAGGTTGCGTACCTTGCTAAAGCCCTGCCCTGTCATATATTGCTTGGCACGTCCGCTGCGTCCGCCCGACTTGCAATGTACAATTACCTCTTCACCCTTCAGGTTATCCAGCTCGCTCAAACGGGTAGGCAAGTCACCCAGGGGAATCAAAGTACTGCCTTCGATATTGGCTTCTTCATGTTCCCAGTCTTCGCGTACATCTACAATGTGTAAGCTTTCGCCCTTGGCCATACGCTCTTTCAGTTCGTTTACTCTGATATCATCCATAATTTTTTGTCTGTTTAAAAAGGGTGGACAAAAAATAACGCTTCACTTCTGGAGCAGATGTTTTACCCCCTTGACCCAAAACTAACTTATCTCAAGGGCAATCTCTTATCCAAAGCAAACAGTTTATTTTAAACCATCCTTCATTTACTAAGTCTTATTGAAAATCAAAAATAGACGGATTACTTCAAAATCACAACCCTTTTTGCCACTGCCCGGTTTCGGTGATCGCGGCAATGCAACAAATAAGTGCCTGGGGGCAAATCGTCAATATCCATCACATACCTTTGCGAAGTATTTTGCTTGAGTAAAAGTGTTTTCACTACTTGCCCCTGTAGCGTAAGTACGTGTATTTGCTTAAGCACCAAACCCTCTATATGCAACCTGCCCTGGTGATTGGGGTTAGGGTAAATGTTTACTTGTTTGGGGTCTATTTTGGGGGCAAGTCCTACCACCTCTGCTTTACCAAACACCGGGCGCACCATCAGGCTACCCAGCGAATCGGTATTTTGAATCCATTCGCCCAAGAGGTTAGAATAAATCTGATCTGACGATTCGGTATTTTTATCCAGTCCTACCGTTAACATATCGTCGTTAGTTTGTTGCCAGCCCACAAACACGGTATCAGTTACCTTGATTGGTATAAACTTATCAAAAGCTTTTTCAAGGGCTGCTTTTACGCTTACAAACTCATTGATATTAGGCGCATAAATATCAGTAACGCTTACAATTTTTTGTAACAAAACCGAGTCAGGTTTGCCGTTTTTGTTGTTCCATACCTTAAAAATGAAAGTTTGTCCGGTAAGGTCTTTATTCAAGCGCGCCACATACATTTGTACATCGGTCAATGTATCTGGCTCATTTACCACATAACGGTAAGCTACTTGCCCCCGGTTTTGGTTTACCCCCGCCAAAAACTCCGCTGAGCCATCGTCATACGCATAATAGTCTGTCAAAACCGTTACCCGCGAAATTGTATCGTTTTGGTCAATATCGTTGCGATTGCTTGCCTCCAGATAAGACCTAAAAGTATATTTAAGTTTTACCCCGGCCGCATTATTTTTAAAAGGATCGAGCAATGAAGGGCTGACACTGGCCTCCATCTGCTGCGAAGCTCCTGCATTGAGTAATGGAGCGGGTACTACGCTCACCAAAGTACTGATAAAAGCATTAGACTGGGTATCTTCTAAAACACAGTCGTAGTTGTGCAGGGTAAACCCCGAACCGTTGAGGTTGGTGGCTTTGGTGCTAATGGTAGCGGCTGTTTCATCGGCTGCGTTTGCCAGGTATTGGTTAAACGGCATCGCACTATAGCGTTTTAAAAACGAATTGGGCACTTCACTGATTACAATGTCGCTTTGCCCAAAGTCGTTGATGTGTCGGTTTTTGTCCAAAAACACATAGTCAAGGTTCCAGGTATCATAGCTGCCCGAAGTACGGGCAAAGGCTATAAACCTGAATTGAAAATTGTTGTGGAAATACTTGGGGTCGCTGATCGCGAAAATTTCTTGTTTAAACTGTTTGGTATAATCAGTAGGTAGATTGGTGAGATTATCGCCCCCCATTTGTGACCAGATGCTTACCCAATCGCCATTTACATCTTTCAACTGTAGCTGTAGGGAGTCTTCATTGTCGGGAAACTCACCCAAGCCTTGAGCCTGCCAATAAAAACTCAGGTAAATATTATCGGCGGGAGTTTGTACTGATAAATCTATAGGGCACGACACCAGCGTATCGGCTCCCCCCTGGCTGGTGCTGCTGCTAATATCGTAAGGAATGCCGCTACCGTCTACTCCGTCAAAACTTGCCACTCCTATAGTAGGAGGTTTAATTCCCAGGGTGTTATTAATGAATACCCCCACATTTTTTTGCCACACCGTATCGGTTTTTTTGCTGCTGGTAAAATCATCCAGAAAAGGCAAAGTTAAGGTAGTTTGGGTAGTGCGCAAGTTTGCCCTGGATAATTGGGTTTTGCTTGCTCTTGAGGCGTAATGAGGCTTTACTGTAAGCTGACTCCAGCCATTGGCAATACAGCTTATACTTAGTAATAATACTATCCACAGGCGATGTCTTTGTATATTTTGGGTGTTTTTTTTCATTGGTGGTTTTATTCTGTATCTTTTTCTTTATTCGTCGGAAGCATGCTTTGGGCTAATTTGATCATTTTGTCTAAATTATTAGCAGCCTCTTCAAACTCTTTTAAATCTATTGAACTATTTTCTTCTTCGTGTACCAATACTTCATAGAAAGTATTAGACTTTACAAGCTGTTTTACATGTAATTTTACATTTTCAAAATTAGAAAGATAAATTCTTCCTATAAATCTATAGCAGGCATACGCATTAGCGTTAAATATAATATCATAATGAGTAGCTTTGGTAAAGGCATTATTAAGTATAAACTGGTCTATGTTTATAAGTTTGTTTGGATAAGTAGCCTCTAAATATTTTTTTAGGATAACCCTAGAAAATGCCAGAACATATAACGCCATATTTTGCTCTTCGGGAAGTATATAGAATCCACTTAGAAGAGAGTTTATTACACTAGCCTGATGGTCACCAATTTGTTCCCACATCAAAGCAGCTGCCAGCATGTTTTCAAAAGAAGTTTTCTCATTGAAAATATCATCATATAAACCTTTAACTGTACCTACAGACTTGATAAAAAACTTGTCAGAATTAAACACTGCATCTGTAGGTCTTTGTAGACAAAAGGCTAAATAGCTTTCTACAAAAAAACGATTTGGTAACACTCTAATACCTAATTCCTGAAGTTTTTTTTCTTCTAGTCTAAATTCACTTCGTCGTTTTTCATACCAAACTGCTGTCTTAAAAGACTCATTCTGCAAACGACGTTGTTCTTCCAGGTTTGCCACAAAATCGCGGGGTTCCATCGCATTTTGGCTATTGGTAAAGCGAGTGATTTCTAAGTTGAAATCTTCGTCACTGGAGCGAATCAACCGAAACGAAATGCGGGCGTCAGTGTCCATAATTTCGCGTTGGTCGTGGTTGGCATTTTCATAAGCTTGATATACCGAATAGACCGTTTGTGCTCCATTGATTACTTGTAGACCTTTGACCGTAAGAGTTTGCGCGTTTTTGCCTACATCAGGAATACGCTTGGTAATGGCAGTAATGCCGTTGTTGAAATACCAAAAAGTGTCGGGACGACGTTGCAGAGTCTCTACTATTTTTTCATTGTAATTAGACCGGTGCAAGGGGTTGCGTACATTCTTAAAAAATAGCTTGAATTTATATTTTTTGAAAAGTGTATGAATGGTTTTAGGCTTCAGCGTAAAAATATAGGCTTGAGTTCTGCCTTCAAACTGAAGCATGTCACGGGTAGACAAATAAGCATTGTCATCGAGAGGATTTCCTCCGTTTTTGTAGCGTTCTATGTCTAATACAATGTCGGTGTCTTCAGGGCTATAAGTGTACTCCAGGGGGTTGTTGGCAACAATTTCTTTAAACTTAAACTCTATATAATCGCGGCGTATACGATCAATACCAATCAGCTCTAAAGTAATATTAGGGGCATACTCTTGCTTAAAAGCTTGCATATTATCTTCTATAGTCTCGTTATAATCAGCTGCAGTAAAGAAGATAAATTTTGCTTTGCCGTTGCGTTCTAAATGGGTGATTAACTCTTCATACTTTTTGTTAAAGCTCTCATTTTTACCAGGTTTTCGGGTACCACTTGCCACCGTAGCAAAATCAGATATAACAGCGTTGAACTCTTCTTTTTTTATTTTTGGGTATTCCTGTATAGGCTTGTTTTTGCGCAAAAGTCTCCCTTCTTCACTAACCTTTAAGCTTACCCATTTAGATTGTACCACATAAAATATGGTTTGCTCGTGGCTATCAGTATTCGAAAAAATAATATCACAAGAGCTATCATCTTTGCCATCAGTAATGTAGCGATTGTATAGTGGTTGTTGCCCATAAAAATCTAAAAACCACACCAAAAAAGCATACCCCTTGTTTTGTTCTGGGTTGCGGTGAGTGTGTAGCGCCTCATCGTTGGGGTGCTTGGCAAGAATTTGCTCTAGCTCTTCGTTGATTAACCTGTAAAACGTAGATGTTAACATTTGATTTGAAGATTTTTACTTATTCGGCATTAAAAACCGCTTTTGTGCAACAATAAGACTATTAGCAAAGCGAGTATAATAAAACTGCTATTACTTGCAAGCTCCAAATATAATTGTTTTTTTATCTTGTATAAATGCCTTGGCACTTTTCCTCTATACGGGAAGTAGGAGGTGAAAGTGGAGAAAAAAGCAGGCCTATAGATAAAAACAACACAAGGATGGCTTTTAAACAACATCACCTTGCTTAAAAACCATCCTTGTAGACAAAAATCATGGGATAAACTAACTCTTTGACAACTTCATGCCTCCACCTTTGCCGCTCATACTAAATATGTTGGTTTCTTCGTAGCTAAACGTGAGGTTGTTTTTTTCGCGGTAGTTTTTAAAGGCCGTATCAATCAAATCATTCACCAATTGCCCAAAGTTTTTATCGGTGGCTTCCCACAAATAAAAAGACAACGACCCCGGAATAGTATTGATCTCGTTTACATACACCTCGTTGGTGGCTTGGTCTAGCAAAAAGTCGATGCGTGATACCCCAGCACAGCCCAAAACCTGAAAAGTATCTACTGCCAACTGTTGTATTTTGTCCGACATTTCGGTAGGTATTTCGGCGGGTAGTTTGCGTTTGGTACCACTCATTCCTTTGTTACCGCCTTTGGTGACATACTTGTCCTGGTAGCTCAATATCTCGCCACTCATGAGAGGTTCTTCACAGGTAGACGCCTGCGCATTTTCATAATTGCCCAATACCGAACAGTTAATCTCCTTAAGGTCTACTATAGTTTGCTCTACCAATAACTTATGCGAAAAACCCGCCGCATAGTCAATGGCTTCTTCCAGTTCTTCGCGATTGGCGGCTTTTTTTATCCCTACACTAGAGCCCAGGTTGGCAGGTTTTACTATTACCGGGTAGCCCAAAGTTTGTTCTACCTTGCCTATGTGGCTGGTAGTATCTTGTTGCCAGTTTTTGCTATAAAACCACACATATTTTACTACAGGCAAGCCCGATTCCTTTAGTACCATCTTCATCATTATTTTATCCATGCCTACTGCCGAAGACAACACATCGCAACCAATGTAAGGAATACCCATCAGTTCAAACAAACCTTGCAGGGCGCCATCTTCGCCAAACGACCCGTGCAATACCGGAAAAGCAATGTCTATTTTACCCTTCAATGGCTTTTTAAACAAGCCCTTGGCTCCACTTTCTACAAAAGAGTAATCTTCAAAGTTGGGTGACATAATAATTTTGGTGCTATTGTTTAGCAACTCATCCAGTTTGCGGTAATTCTCCACATCCAACAATTGCTCTCCAGTATACCACTGCCCCGCTTTGCTTATGTATATAGGCGTTACATCATAACGGCTATGGTCTATAGCCTGAATTGCCTGCAAAGCAGAAATAACCGATATTTCGTGCTCTACCGAGCGTCCGCCAAAAAAAACACCAATGTTTGCTTTCATTTCTCTATATCTAAAAAATCAGGTTGCTAATTCAATCCAGCAAAATTAAAAACTTTTGGGAGTTTTCTTGAGTGGGCAGTCCGTAGTTTTTTGTGCGGGTATCTATCCATCCGTCAAAACTTCAGAGTCAGGCATCTTGCCACCGTCTTGTGTCACCGATCAATTCCATTGTTCTTTCAACTGTTTATAATAAGTGCGCCCAATCGGAATAATGACTTCGTTGCCAAGTACGGCTTCATATTTACTGCCTTGATGAATGAGAATATTTTTTATTTGATGAATGTCTACCATATACGATTTATGAATACGAATAAACTCTGGTGGTAGTATCATTTGCAATTTGTCCAATGACTTATCGTGTAACTCTTGCCTGCCGTTTTTCAAATGCAATGTAGCATACACATTGGCAGCTTTTATATACAATACCTCGTCTATGCCTACCAATTTGATTTTTCCTTTAGACCGGATCGCCAGCTTTTTGGTAGGATGAGGCGCTCGTTTTTCTGATAAGTGCCAACGTTCAAAAGCCTTTTGGAGCCTTTCTTTGGTAAACGGTTTGGGGATAAAGTCAAGCACGCCGTGTTCAAATGCTTCGATAGCCCGATGCTTATTGGCAGATATAATAATGGTATGAAAAGAGGTCGCTACTAACTGCTGTAAAATATCAAACCCATCCTCTCCGTTCAGGTTCAAGTCTAACAACAGCAAGTCTATAGTATGTGCTTCGAGGTAGTACAAAGCGCTGACCAAGTCTGGAATAATCTTAGTGGCGGTTACTTTATCGCCCAATATAGCTACTGTAGCCTTTTCTATGTATTGGGCTATTTTAGCCTCGTCTTCTACAATGAGTATTTTCATATATTATTTGGTAGTACTCACAGGGGCAAGCTTTAAGCGACAAGTCACAAGCTTTCTACCTGTTCTGCGGGTAGTTGTCAAGGTTGTAAGGTTGTTTATTTTCACTTTTATAGTTAGGGACAAGCCCCTGGATACTGATACATATCGATAGTTGATGACTTGTAGCTTAAAGCACTAAGGACTTGGGACTGTAGAAACCTTCCATCTACCGATGTTATAAACCGTTAAAAATCAATGTATTACAAACCTGAAAGTTGCTTGTAGAGCAGCCCCAAACTTGAAGCACCGATATACATCGGTATCTAAGGACTTGTTGCTAAAAGCACCGATATGCATCGGCATCTAAGGACTTGAGGCTGTAGAAGCTCCCGTCTCCCGATTATAAATAAAAAACTCAGTTTGCCACCCTCCTTCAATCGGTTTCGACAACAGTTGCCAACGGTTTGGGAAACTTTCCTGCAAACGAGCCTCCATATACTTTAGTCCGGTACCCCCGGTTTTTTTAGCCACAGTTTTTCGGTGTACCCCTACCGACATCAGCGTGTAATGCCTTTGGTAGCGGTTTTGTGCAAAGCTCAAATAAAACGCCATTTTACCATCTTTGTCGTGGTTGTGTGTAATGCCATTTTCTATAGCCGTATGGATCAATGCTGGAGGGATCAAATCATCGGGCTTGACCCCTACTGTATATAAGGTATAATTTACCTCTTTGCGCAAACTCATTACCTCAAGGTAAGATTCACAAAGTTCTACTTCCCGCTGTAGCGGAATGAGTTTTTTGCTCGATACATCAATCAAAATCTCTAATTCTTCGGCAAGTGCCGCAATAAAACGTGTACCTACTGCTGGGTCGTCATCGATCCAGGCAATGATAGATGCCAGCGAGTTCATCAGAAAATGAGGCTGGATATTTTTTTTCAGCACCTCCAGTTCTAGTCGGCTCGAATGCACCAACGATGCTTCATACTCTTGACGCTGTTTGCGCATTTGAATAGACAATGATAAGAGCATAAAAATAATGAGGAAACCAAACCCTAGAAACAACTTCAGGTCATAATTATCTAACCACACAAACGCAATGAAAAAGACCACAATGCCCAACAACGCCTCGGTGCTGCCTTCGATGCGTTGCTGCATGGCACGCAACACCAAAAACAACGACACCCCAAACGATACCAACATAGTATAACTTGTCTTGGGGTCTATGCCTTGGGCAAAAATCCAGATAGGTAAAATCATTGCCAGCATTGCTCCAATCACCCGCAGCTTGTACTTAAACGGAAACCGATGCATAAAAAACAAGGGCAACAATACCGATATACCCAGGGTAAGTAAGGCAATGATGACCAGGCGGGTATAGTGAAAGGTGAAGTTATAATAGTAATAAAAACGTAAATGCTCTACTATAAGCAAGGCAAAAAACGACATACAGATAATGGCAAACAACAAAAAACGGAGGTGGCGATTGCTTACCATAAATATAAAAAAATAATATAAGCCAATGACCAGAAAAACTCCTGCTATGATGTGTACATACGCCGTACTGACAAGGCTATCTTGTGCCAAAGCCAGGTAGTTGCCCACATTCAAATCGGTATAATCGCTCTCTAGCAGGTGGGGGCTTTTGCCATAATTTTTAAAATACCTGACCCGCAAAGCCACTTGATGCCTGCCTGCTTTGCCCAACGAATCGGGAATGAGAAACAAGCCATGTAAAGGGGCATATTGCACTTGCTGAGTAGCCTTGTGTGGGTGATAGTTACGCCCCAACAATTGCCCATCCCAATATACCTCATACATTCCCGTAAAATCTACAGTGATACCCTGCGGCTCGAAGCGTTGGGGAGGTTGGGTGATATGCACCACCAACCTGATCCAAAATACCCCACTAGAGTCATAAAAATTACGTTGCCAATGTGCTGTAGAGTAGGATGGATTTTTCCACTCAAGCGAATCTCCATAACAAAACCGCACCTCGGTAGCTTTGTAGGTAGCTGGTACATGGTTAAGCGTCGACAATAACGTAATAATGAAGACACTTGCCACAAACATACCCAGCGAGAGGTAAGAAAAGCGGTAGTTCATGTTTTTAATATTCTTTGGTCAGTAGTCTCTACAGCCTCAAGTCCTTAGATACCGATGCATATCGGTGCTTTTAGCGACAAGCTTCAAGCCTGTTACCGATTTTATAGAACACTGATTTTTAGCGGTTTATAAAATCGGTAGATGGAAGTCCTTATTTACCCAAGCTACGCGGGCAAATCAAGTGGTTTTTTCTCTAGGTAGCGTGCCGAAGCAGCCAATTGTTTGAAAAACGACACCCCGTAAGCCCTCACATTGATGGCCTTTACATGGGCAAGTATATCCATTTCAGTAACCCCATTTTTGCTGGCTTTGCGCAAGGCAATCAAAGCATTGGCACATCGCTGGTAATTGCTTTCGTTGATCGCAACATCGTATGCCCTAAAAGCTTCATCTACTTGTTGTTGAATATAGGCAAGGCGATGATTACCTTTGAACTCTTTGGCCATTTGGACAAGGGCCGCTGATTTTGACACGCGCGCTTGTTTTTGGGGCTTCGACGAACAAGCACCAAGACCCAAAAACAAAAAAATTACCCAGAAGCCGTAGCCCCTGAGTAATGTTGATATGATTGAATAAATTGGTTGCATGCTTCATTAATTTAATGCCAGCTCCCCTTTATGAATGGTTTGCTTGCGGTCAGGCCCAGTAGACACCAAAGTGATAGGTACTCCAGTTTCTTCCTCTATATAAGCCACGTACTCCAGTACCGCGGCAGGCAAGGCATCAAAAGTAGTAATCCCCTCCAGGCTTTGGTTCCAACCTTTGAAAGTTTTGTATACTGGCTCTGCTACTTCTTCGGTCAGGTCATAAGGCAGTTGGTCGGTCAATTCGCCACTTTTGAGTTTGTAATGGGTACAAACTTTTATTTCGTCAAAATCGTTCAACACGTCTGCCTTCATCATAAGTAATTGGGTTACCCCATTGATCATGACGGTGTATTTGAGGGCAGGAAGGTCTAACCAACCACAACGACGGGGTCTGCCAGTGGTAGCGCCAAACTCGTTGCCTACCTTAGCCAATTGTTTACCGTCTTCGTCAAACAATTCGGTAGGGAAAGGGCCACTGCCTACCCTGGTACAGTAAGCTTTAAAAATACCGTATACTTCGCCAATATGCTTGGGTGCCACTCCCAAACCAGTGCAAGCTCCTGCTACCATCGTATGCGAGCTCGTAACAAAAGGGTAAGACCCAAAGTCAATGTCAAGTAATGAACCTTGCGCACCTTCGGCAAGAATGGGTTCGTTGGCCTCAATAGATGCATTGATCATATACTCGCTGTCAACAAAAGTAAATTGCTTGAGGTATTCTACCGCTTCAAAAAACTCTTTTTCCATCTCCGACGGATCACATTCATACTCAAGAAACTCAAGCAACTTGACGTGTCGGGCAAGGTGTTCTCTGTATTTTTCTTCAAAGTTATCGCTTACCAAATCTCCTATCCTTAGCCCGTTGCGTCCGGTTTTGTCTTGGTAAGTAGGTCCAATGCCACGCAAAGTAGAACCAATTTTTTTGTCCCCTTTGGCTTGCTCATAAGCCGCATCGAGCAACTTATGGGCAGGTAAAATAATATGCGCTTTTTTAGATATAAAAAGATTATTCTTTAAATCGAGGTTGTATTTTGCCAACGCTTCAATCTCTTTTTTTAGTACAATAGGGTCAAGCACCAAACCATTGCCAATAATATTTTTGGTTTCAGCCCTGAAAATACCCGAAGGAATCTGATGTAACACATGCTTGATTCCGTCAAACTCCAAAGTATGCCCGGCATTGGGTCCTCCCTGAAAGCGTGCCACTACATTATACTGAGGAGCCAGAAAGTCTACGACCTTTCCTTTACCTTCATCGCCCCACTGCAATCCTAATAAGATATTTACACTCATGTTTATATATTTGAAATCATAGACAATTTTCAGTTTATCAATTTATACACGAGGCTTACCTCGTGCAATGGTTGTACATACCACGCGTGTGTGTTGTCAGGCAGAGGCTTCCTCTTCGAGCAGTCTTATGGCCTCTTCTTTGGTTTTGGTAATCGTAAATATGGCCGATAACTTAGTGATAATCAAAAGTTTTTTGATTTGCTCAGAGGGGTTAATCAGTACTACCTCGCCGCCTCGGTTACGAAACTTGGTAAGTACCAGTATCAGCGTATTGATTCCGGTACTGTTCATGTAACGCAACTTTGAAATTTCGATGGCGCATAGTTTAATATCCTGCTCAAGGGCATCTTCTATTACCTCTATCAACTTGGTATCGCGAGGAATTTCAATCAGGTCGCCCTCAAAATTCAGGATCAGTATATTGTTTTCAATCGAATGGCTAAAATTCATGGTAAAAATGTTTAATCCAAAGACAGTAAGCGCTTAGTAAAATGGAAAAAGTAAAGTAATCCAAAAGAAGGCAGTACCTGTTTGCTGAACTAGTTTTTTGGAGAAGTACAACAATCAGAGACAAAGTTCGGTGGAGTAGGTTATTTTTGTAGTTTTACTTACCCCGCCTTTTTAATTTCTAACTCTTCTTTATTTTTACAGTCGGGTTTATTGCATTTGCCATAAAACACCAACGAATGATGCATAATATCAAACTTCAGAAGGTCGCCTACCATGTTCTGAATATTCTGAATGCGAGGGTCACAAAACTCTACTACAGTATGGCAGTCGGTACAAATCAAATGATCGTGCTGCTTGTACCCATAAGCTTTTTCGTATTGTGCCAGGTTTTTACCAAATTGGTGCTTAATCACCAAGTCACAGTCTACCAAAATATCCAGTGTATTATACACCGTAGCCCGGCTTACCCGGTAATTTTTGTTTTTCATGCTTATATAAAGCGACTCTACGTCGAAATGCCCACCTCTTGTATAAATTTCTTCAAGTATAGCAAAACGTTCGGGGGTTTTTCGCAAAGATTTATTTTCCAGATAAGCAACAAAAATACTTTTTACCTTATCAAATTCTTCATTATTCAATGCCATAATTTATGCTTTTTGTTTTGTAGTGGTAGCACCTCTTCTCCGCCTTTTTGCACAACGTTTTTCTGCGCAAAGATAGAATAAATTTATTAGTCCAAAAGCTTTAGGGAGTAATCAGGAAATAAAGTGCCCATTTTTGGGTAGAGGCTTTGTTCTGAGGCGAGGCAAATTTTGCGAGCATAGCCATAGCTATGGTCAAAAAATTTAACAACACATCAGGGTAAAGCATCACCTATCAAATGTGTATACTATTTGTTGGTTGCTCCCTTATTATAATTGTCATATTATCAATACTCCACAGTGATTTTAGTCAAAGTTGTTTGCTGTTTAACTTTGTTGAGCACCGATATACATCGGTATCTAAGGACTCGCCAGAGGCTCGGTTATCAGTCATTTATGAATTTAAAAACTATTTAATTGGGTGTTTAGGCATAAAACCGAAACACTTTTAAAAATAAAGTGAGTACGCAATCTTCATATAAAATGCTGGTTTACAGCATTTAACAAGGTGAACATTTACTCGAATCAGCTATGGACTATTGATTATAACATCGCTCGATTATTAAGTGGCTTTATTGTTTTGGCAAGGCTACCTGTACAACAAAGCCGTTGATATTACTCGTCGGTATCACACCTTTTGGTACCTACAATACCCTCTACCTGCATGAGCTCCTCTTTGAGCATTTCTAAATGCTGAGTATCGTATACAAAAACCTTGATCGTACCCTCAAAAATGCCCTCATCAGTCAGTCCTATATTCAACGACTTGATGTTTACCTGCAAGTCGCCTGAAATTACCTGAGTGACATCTTTTACCAGTCCTATACGGTCGGTGCCCTTGACCTTTAGAATAGCCAAAAATGCTGATTCGCGTTGCGACTTCCACTGGGCCCGTATAATACGGTCGCCGTGTTGAGCCATTGCCTTGACCATTTGTGGGCAGTCGGTACGGTGTATTTTTATACCATCATGAATGGTAATAAACCCAAACACATCATCGCCCGGCAAGGGGTTACAACACTTGGCCAAGGTGTACTCTATCTGAGACTCTCCACCAATAAACAGGGTTTCTATTTTCGATTTTTTCTTCCCAACTACTTCTTTTTGAGGAGCTTCAGCCAGTCTTTTTTGCTCTTCATCACGTTTTTTCTTCCAACCCTTAAACTTGTTGATATGCTGAGGAGTAATGTACCCCTTGCCTATAGCATGCAGCAAGTCATACGACTTTTTAAGTTCAAGAAATATTTTGATCTGGTCGAGCAAAGTTTCGTTGTAAGTAAGCCCCAGGTCTGCCAATTTCTTTTTCAAAATATTCAGCCCTTTGTTTACTGTGATCTCTTTTTGCCCCTTGAGGTAATCTTTGATGCCCGCTTTGGCTTTAGAGGTTTGCACAAACCGCAACCAGTCGGCACTTGGCTTTTGCTTTTTAGAGGTGATAATTTCTACCTGATCGCCGTTTTTCAATTGGTAGTTCAGCGGCACCAGCTTTTGGTTTACTTTGGCACCCAGGCAACGATACCCTATTTCGGTGTGCACATGAAAGGCAAAGTCAAGGGCAGTGGCCCCGTTTGCCAACGTGAGCAATTCGCCTTTGGGTATAAACACAAAAACCTCTTTCTCAAAGAAGTTTTGCCTAAAATCATTGATAAACTCGGTGGCGGTTAACTCACCATTCTGGCTTTTTTCGCGCAAATCTCTGATCAAACTCAACCAGGCGTCTAAACCTGAATTATCGCTGCGTTTTCCGTTTTTCTTAGACGATTTCTTACCGTTTTTGCCTTGCTCTTTGTATTTCCAGTGGGCAGCAAACCCTTTCTCGGCAATTTCGTCCATTCTTTCTGTCCTGATCTGCACCTCTACCCACTTGCCATCAGGTCCCATTACAGTAGTGTGCAACGACTCGTATCCATTGGCACGCGGGGTACTTATCCAGTCACGCAGGCGATCGGGATTTGGGTTGTAAGAATCGGTCACCAGCGAATATACCCGCCAACAATCCGGTTTTTCGTTTTCATAGTCTACATCTATAATTATTCTAATGGCAAACAAATCGTACACCTTCTCGAAGGGGATATTTTGTACCTTCATTTTGCTCCAGATAGAATAAATAGACTTGGGGCGTCCCAAAATACGCGCCTTAAAACCCGCATTGGTAATAGAAGTACGCAAAGGCGCAATAAAGTCTTCGATAAAAGCATCACGCTTTACCTTGGTTTCGTTCAGTTTTTGGGCAATGTCGCGGTAAGCTTCCTGATGAGTGTATTTAAGGTAGAGGTCTTCCAGTTCCGACTTGATCTTGTACAAGCCCAGGCGGTGCGCTAAAGGAGCATAAATGTAGATAGTTTCGGAAGCAATTTTGAGTTGTTTGTGGCGAGCCATACTATCCAAGGTACGCATATTGTGTAGCCGGTCGGCAATCTTCACCATAATCACCCTTACATCGTCCGAAAGGGTCAACAACATTTTACGAAAGTTTTCTGCCTGTTGTGAGATGTTTCGGTCAAACTCAAAGTCGTTGACATCGGTAGACGATATTTTGGTGACACCGTCTACAATTTTGGCAATCTTATCGCCAAACTCCCTTTCAATTTCTTCAATGGTTACCTCCGTATCTTCTACCACATCGTGTAGCAATGCCGCTGCAATGGCGGTGGGTCCCAGGTTAATTTCTCCTACTACAATCTGTGCCACCGCTATAGGGTGATAGATATAAGGTTCTCCCGTTTTGCGGCGCATTTCTATGTGCCCGTCTGCCGCAGTTTTAAATGCCTTTTTAATTAGTTTAGCGTCCCCGTCTTTCAGAAAAGGACTAGCCGTTTTTAGCAAGTGGCGGTATCTTCTTAAAATTTCTCTTTTTTCTTCTTCAGTCTGGTTATCAATCTTGTGCGCCATTTTTTCTAACATTGATGATCTTAATGGTTATTTACTTACCATTGGGTATATTATAAAATTAAAAATCACAAGTGATTTATTAAAATCCTGATGCTTAAAATACTGCTTCAAACCTTGTATTGTCTGATAGCGTATGCATAACATAAACCTGCTATGCAATTGGTATTGATTGTCTGGCAATGATACAATGCCAGGTATAAAGTTTTTGAACTATGATATACATTTACAAATTATTGATTATAAAACACTTAGTCACATTTATAAGGCTACTAATTTAAGTTGTAAAACTGATGATTTGATAACTTACCTGAGCAGTATTTTGTAATGATCCTAAAAATTCAATATACTCATTTTTTAAGAAAAAAGGAAATGATTTAAGTAAGATTAAAAAAATCAATCCAGGCAATTTTATAAACAACTTGTTTGTTTTTCCAGCTTGTTTATCACTATTACACCAAATATCAATGAGTTTTGTGGCTCATTGCACCAACTAATTGAAAAAAAATCAAGTACCCAACACTATGATGTCAACAAAACCATTCTCGCGCCTACTACGCTGGCAGGTAGTAGCAGTTTTTATTTTTTTATCATTGCATACTTTCCCTACCCAAGCCCAAAATAAGTGGGCATTGGTCATGTCAAAATATACGCGGTACTCACAACAAATCTGGTTTCATAAATCCTATTTCCCGCGTGAGTCTATCAAAAAATACTGGAAAATGGGCTACAAAATTACCAGTGTGTCGTATGGAGAGCGCAAGTGGGCAGTGGTGATGTCAAAGGGCGCCAACTACGGACAACAGTCATGGGCAACCCGTACCTCGTTTCCACGCGAAAAAATCAACGACTATTGGCGTCGGGGTTATACTGTTACAAGCATGGCTTATGGCAATGGTTTGTGGGCAATAGTAGGCACCAAAAGCAGTGGGCTTACCCGCCAATACTGGACACTCAACGCCAGTTTTCCTGGCAACCGCATCAGCGAATACTGGCGTAAAGGCTATGCAGTGACCAATATGTTTTATGGGCAAGGCAAATGGGCGGTGATTATGTCGCGAAGCTCAGGCTATGGCAGCCAAACCTGGATCAAAAGCAGTAGCTTTCCTGCCACCCGCATTCGCCAAAAGTGGAGCCAGGGCTATTCAGTCACCAACTTAGGTTATGGCAACGGCGAATGGGTAGTAATGCTGACTAAAAACACCGGGTATATTCAATCGTGGGCATTACGCGACTATTACCCCAAGCAAAGAATTAGTACCTATTGGAACAAAAGATATGCGGTTACCAGCCTGATATATGGTGTAGGCAAGGTAAAAAACAACAACTCGGTAGTCACCACGATCAAACCAAAACCTGTCATTCGCTGGAACGCTCCCCTGCGGTTACTCACCAGCTCCCGCCAGCGACTTTACCCTATTGATGTATGCATCAAGTCTTCGTCTGCCCTGCGCAGTGTCAAGGTATATGTAAACAATCGCCTGCAAACTACCCGTGGGTTTGAGGTAGTGGCTACTGGAGGTTGTGCCCAAACCATTCGCAAATCGGTGACATTGTCAGAGGGTACCAACAATGTAAAGGTGGTGGCTACCAATGCCGGAGGCTCGGTGAGTTCCAGCCGCAGAATACGCTATACTGCCCGCCAGGTAGAAAATACAGTAGTAAAGGCTACCGTAAACTGGAATGCACCCAGCAACTTTTCGATCAGTACCACCGACAAAAACTACACACTCAATGCTTGTATCAAGTCACCTTCAAGGGTACGGTTTGTCAAGGTATATGTCAATGGCATTGCCCAAAACACCCGAGGATTTGAGGTAGTGACTGCCGACAATTGCACCAAAAGTTTAAGAAAGACCGTTGCCTTGCGGAAAGGCGCCAATAAAATATCGGTAGTAGTAAGCAATGCTGCAGGTACTGTTACCTCACGCCGTACTGTTACCTACCAAAGCCTGGTGGCAAATAATACTGTAGCAGGCAAGCGGGTGGCATTAATCATAGGCAATGCTGACTATGCCAATGCGCCGCTCAAAAACCCGGCAAACGACGCCAGAGCAATGGCTAAGTCTTTACGTGGATTAGGCTTTGATGTAATGGAGCACATCAATGTAAACCAAGAAACGATGGAAACCGCCATTACTCAATTTGGCAATAAGATTAAAAGTGGAAGCGTAGGGCTTTTTTATTTTGCCGGACACGGGCTACAGGTAAAAGGTGAAAATTACCTCATTCCGGTAAAAGCAAAAATAGACAAAGAACAACAGGTGAGGTACCGCTCAGTAAACCTGGGGTTGGTGCTTGCCGAAATGGACGCCGCAAGCAATCCAATGAATATTGTTATTTTAGATGCTTGCCGCAATAACCCTTTCAAAACCAGTTCACGTTCAAGTACCCGTGGATTGGCCAGCACTACTGCCCCTACCGGAACTTTTATAGCCTATGCTACTGCGCCAGGCTCGGTAGCTGCTGACGGTGAGGGAGCCAATGGTTTGTACACTCAAGAGTTACTCAAAATGCTGCGGGTTCCGGGGCTTACTATAGAGCAGGTATTTAAAAAGGTAAGGGCAAAGGTATTGCAACAAACGGGTGGTAGACAAACGCCTTGGGAGAACTCGTCTATTATCGGAGATTTTTACTTTAGAAAGCAGTAACTTTAGAGGGCTTTATGGTGGATATTTCGCGAACCGTAATCCATCACGTTTTCAGTTTAACCTGAATGTTTTTAACTACGGTTTTATAAATCACTAAAAAATCAACGTGATAGAAAAAGTGTAGCTACCTCTAAACCGAATCTACAGCTGTTTGCTGTGATGAGCTCAACGGAGTAGGGTGTGCCTAGTCCCTAGAACCCTATTGGGCTTCTAACTATAAAATTTGTAAACAACTGAAAATAAGCACTTTACAAACTTTATAACTCCCTATGGAATAGGGAATAGCACCGATATTCATCGGTATCTAAGGACTTGCGACTTGTCGCTTAAAGCTTGCACCCTGTCGGGGCTTCTAACTATGAAAAACTAAACAAAAATTTACATACCTAATAATTAAAATATGAAACACTATTCTCACTATTGGTTTACCTTTTTGCTGGCAATGATGAGTGTTGCCGGGTTTGCTCAGGAATATAGCCTGGGTATGGAAATGGATGATGAAAAATACAAAGCCACTCCGATGAAGGCCATGCTGATGACCCGCGACTATGTAAGCGTACCAGCCAAATCGTCGCTCAAAAAATGGTGTCCTACTCCCAAAAGTCAGGGACGGTATGGCACCTGTGTAGGTTGGTCATCGGCGTATGCCGCCCGTACCATTGTAGAGGCAAAAAGCAATGGTTGGACGAGTAAACAAAAAATTACCAGTAATACGTATTCTCCTGGTTTTTTGTACAAACTAATTAAGTACAAAACCGATGCAGGTTGCAAACGTGGTTCACACATTTCGGATGCCATGCAGGTAATGGTAAACCGGGGAGTGCCCAAGTATGCTGAGTTTCCTATTAGCTGTGTTACCAGTATACCAAGCAATATTTTTAGCAAAGCAAAACCTCATAAGATACAAGATTACGCCCGTTTGTTTGACCGAAAATATGGCAAAAACTTCAAGATCAGGGCAATGAAAAAATCGTTGGCATCGGGGCACCCGGTAGTAATAGGTATGAAATGCCCCCGCTCGTTTTTTAAGGCAAAGGGTTTCTGGAAACCCAGCGAAAACCCCAACATGCGTTATGGAGGACACGCCATGTGTGTAATTGGCTATGATGACAACAAGTATGGTGGGGCATTTGAGATCATGAACAGTTGGGGCACCAAATGGGGCAATGGGGGATTTATCTGGATCAAATACGACGACTTTGCCAACTTTACCAAGTACGCTTATGAGGTCATTGCTTTCCCTAAGACTTTGCCACACGAAGCCGACCTATCAGGGCAACTTAAGTTTATACTGGCATCGGGCAATCAAATGGAAGCCGACTATGTGCGTAAAACCAACAAAGTGGGGTATTATAAAATGAAAAAGCCTTATGCATCGGGCACCCAGTTTCGCATTCATATCTCTAACAATGAGCCCGCTTTTGTATATGCCATTGGCTCCGACCTGAGCGAAAAAACTTTTATGATTTTCCCGCACAAACGCAGCATTAGTCCTGCGCTCAACTATAAGTCAAACAATGTAGCCATTCCAAACGAAGATTATTATATCAAAATGGATAATAACATTGGTACTGACTACATGTGCGTGCTATACTCTAAGAAAAAGCTCAATATTCGGTCTATACGCAAGCAACTAAGTAAGTACAAAGGTTCGTTTGTAGACCGCATAGAAAAGGTAATGGCGGCAGACCTGGTAAGCAGTAAAAATGCCCAGTTTAGCAGTGACAAAATCAACTTTAAGGCGGCAAGTTCGGGCAAATCGGTAGTAGCAATGGTGGTGGAAATTACGCACGTGCGCTAAGCTTTTGGTACTGATACCAAATAAAAACGACAAGTAGGGCTTTAGGTGCTTACTTGTCGTTTTTTTATGCTTTGTTTTTCAAACATTAAGTAGCTATAAATATGGCTATGTTTAATGCTGCCCTGGTATTTACTCTGGTTGTGGGCGTTTTACCTAAAAATCCAGCCCTTGGCTCAAACCAATATTTTGGATGGCACCTGGTGCTATGCTTTCGCAAAAAAACAAGTGTAGGCGGTGAGCTCCTTTTACTCCCTCTTCTTTGGCAGCGGTCAGGTCATTACAAATCGAGGCTTTGTGGTGAGGGTTTACATAGTATTGGGCTTGGGCCCGAAAAAAATAGGCTTGGGCTGAGTACTGATTTCCTTCGGGATTGTCTGAGATAGTTTGGCTAAAGTCATTGATTGCCCGGCGGTATTTTTGTGCCTTAAAAGCCGCCATTCCCCTCAGAAAAAACACATTGAGCGGCAACACCTCTTTACTGTATTTGATTGCCTCGCTATAGCCCACATACGCTTCTACGTAATGCTTAAAAACCCGGTAACTCAAGTCTGCCCGCAGCATTTGTGCCTCTACCAGTTGGGGGTAAAATATAACCGCATGGTTGAGTTTTTTGAGGGCTTCTTTGTATTTGTGTGCTGCCACCAACACCACGGCTTCTTCGTAACTGTGCCTTGCCGATATGCGGGGAGCCACTTCGTATAGGTATACTCCAAACGCCAACACACCAATGCCAATCACCACGCTGGCCAACTGTAGCATACGCCTTACCCTGAGCGGAATATGCTCATATTTGTGTCGGGAAGAAGCTTGATAATAGGTGCCAGAGGCGCGATAAGTAGTAGATTTTTTTTGGTGAGTAGTGGTGGTTTCCGAAGTGCGATAATGAGTAGATGTTGGTCGGGCAGTAGTGGTAGTTGGGTGATCGTAATCGTATTTTTTGGTTTTGTCAGACAGTACCTGATAGGCGGCATTGATGCGTTTAAATACTTCTTCGGCGTGGGGATCATTGTTGTTTTTATCGGGGTGATAACGCTTCGCCATTTTCTTATAAGCAATTCTTATCTGCTCGGCCGAAGCGGTTCTCTTCAATCCCAATATTTGATAATGATCCAACATCTATGCTTTTACTATATAACTAAATCAAGGTAAACTTTTTGCCGGGCAGAGACTTAAGGTAACCTTGAATTTCGAGGTTGAGTAAGCAAGCGCTTACTTTAGACAAGGGCATTTTAAGTTGCCAGCTTATTTCGTCCAGGCTTAAGGTTTTTTTGGGTTGCTTTTGCAGCAAAACCACTATTTCTTTTTCCTCCGCGTTTTCGGGTAGCTCATTAAATAACAACGATTGCTGTACCGATTTGTTTTTGCCATTTAACTCCCAGTTCATAATATATGCCACATCTTTAGCCTTGGTCATCAGGTGGGCTTTGTGTTGTTTAATCAGGTTATTGCAACCCTCCGACGTTTTTCGATGAATATCGCCGGGCACAGCAAACACATCTTTGTGGTAGTCGTTGGCAATATTTGCGGTAATAAGTGCTCCGCCACTGACTTTGGCTTCTACCACTACTACTGCGTCGGCCAATGCTGCAATGATCCGGTTACGTGCCGGAAACTTTCGTGCATCGGGTTGTGTACCAAAGCGGGCTTCGGTCATTACTCCCCCCTGCTGTTGCACCATTTGGCGTGCCGTACCCAGGTGGGGGGTAGGGTACACCACATCTATGCCGCTGGCCATGACCCCTATAGTAGGCAAACCATACTTTAGGCTTGCCTGGTGTGCGGCAATGTCTATACCATACGCCAAACCACTTACTATCAGGGGTTGGTAGGGTTTAAGTTCTTTGACCAACTCTTCGGTAAAGGTTTTGCCATACTCAGAAGCAGCCCGTGTACCCACAATTGCCACCGCACGCTCGGCATTGAGGTTGACCTTTCCTTTGATATAAAATACAAAAGGGGCATCAGCGTATTGTTTAAGTCTGACAGGGTAGTGGGCATCGGTATAGGCAACAATCTGTACGTCTTGTTTGTAGGCTTTCTCTACCTCAGCTTCGGCTTGCTGTAGAATGTCTTTTTGCATAATCAAAGACACAATCTTATTGCCCACCATGGGTATTTTCAGCAATTTTGCTTTAGGGGTTTTAAATACGGCTTCGGCAGAACCACAATAGCTTAACAGTTGGCGCGCCTTCACCCCTCCTACCTTGTCTATCAGGTTGAGGGCAATGCTATACAAAGAAGAGTTGTTCATGCAAAGAGTTGGATTTGAGTAGACAAATATACTTGTTTTGGGTAAACTAGTGCACTGGAAACTAAATTCCTACTACATTATTCGGAGTCTTTAGCCCGCTGACTTTACTTAAAAAAGTTTGCGTAGCTCCGGTTCCGATATACATCGGAATTGTAAACTAACTCTGCGCACTTTTTGAAGTGCGTCAGCAAACAAAATACCCTCGAATAAATAGCGCATTTATTTAATCCCCAGTGCACTAGGGTA
>NZ_AAWS01000070.1 GCF_000169175.1 Microscilla marina ATCC 23134 | reverse complement strand
TTCCAGGTTTTGGCTTCTTTGGCTTTGGTACTGCCCACCTTTTTGCGACTCAAAACCTGGCTTACCTTACATGTTTTGGTTTGTACCCCCAATGCAGTCACTACCACTTCCGAAAGACCTCCTTCTTCTTTCAGCACTACATTCACCACTGATTGCCCCTTTAGCTGTACCTCCTTGTTTTGGAAGCCTACAAAAGAAAAAACCAATACTTGAGCAGTAGACGGTATCGATATTGTATACCTTCCTTCAACATCGGTGACAGCACCCAGGGTTGTACCTTTGACTATTACATTTACACCTGGTAAGGTTTCCTTGTTCACGTCGGTCACCTGTCCGGTAATGGTACGCTCTTGGGCAACACCTGTTATACTAAAAAAAATAAAAAGAATGAGGGATAGTTTAGTTTTCATAACGAATAAATTAAGGCTTGTTTAAAATTAGCCAAAAGGCAGAGCCCCGAAGACAAGTTCGGGATTTAGAAACTCGCCTGCAGCTCGATTCATTGACTAGGTCTTTTACGCTACTTTTCGGATTATATATTGTCAAACTTATCAGCAATAGCCACCATCACACGGGGCTCGCCCAACATCTACCAGATGTTGTCGTCTTCAAAATTAGTTTAAATGCTAATTTTCAAAGGTGAAACAGAGCTCGCTAAAGCTCGATTTGACGTATCTAATCTAAAAATTCCTGTAAACGACCACTTTAAACAAGCTCTAAGCTTGATAAATATACCATATAATCAGCACCATGCGACAGTTTGTAAAACTACCCCATGGGCAATACTTTTGCTCCCATAAAACAAAGGAGCACTTATTTATCCGACTAATTGTATGAAAACCTGTAATGAGGTGTTTTTTGAAAAGCTACAAACATAAGAGTGCCCAGTGATGTATTCCCCCTATTGCTCACTCATTTTCTTTGTTTGAACCCGCTCCAAGCCAAGGTGCCCACCAAAATGCTTAGTGCTTTGGGAACTAAGTAATTTATACACTAGTTCGAGTTTATTTTGGCGGCTGTCGAACCTCCAAAAAACAATCAGAGTTCGTTTTCTGAATTCCGATGCATATCGGAACTGTAGCTACGTTAGTTTTTTTAGGTAAAGTCAGCAGGCAAAAGAGACCGAAATATGTGCAAAGGGTTTAGTACCCAATGCACCAGTGCATTAGGGATTAAATAAGTTGCCTATTAATTTGGATGAATTAACTACGATTTCTATGGATAAAAAAAGTACAATTTGCATATTTTTTCCTTGCCCTATTTTTTGTGAAGGGCAAAAGTCGCCAAATAATATGTGAATAACTTAGTACCTAATGCACTACTCTTTACTACCCATCACCTCCAGCAATACCTCAAGTCCTTGTTCCAAATGTTTGGTATCTTTAAAAACCCGGCTCATCAGCAAGTTGCCTTCTATAAGGTTGAGCGAAAACCTGGCGTATTTTTCAGCAAGCGTATTCGATAATCCTTTTTGTTCCAGAAACTGCTGAATGCTTGTGTGCCAACTGGCATACACTTGCTCGCAAGCAAGTCGTACCTCTTCGGCAAGCGAAGCACTCTCAGCCGCTACAGTAGCCACTGGACAAGATTTTTTGAAATCGGACGACAGAAGTTGTTGGGCAAAAAAGCTGAAAATCTGTTGCAGAGCCACTTTAAGGTCATTTTGAGGCACCAACATTTGCCGCAAAACATCATTTACCTGGGTTCCTGCCAACTGAATAGCCTCTATCATCAACTGGTTTTTGCCCTGTGGAAAATAATAATATAATGAGCCCTTAGGCGCCTGGCTCAAGCTCAGTACCTCGCTCAGTCCCGTACCAAAATATCCCTTTTCACCCATCAGGCTCACCGTAGCCTCAAGCAATACTTGTTTAGGTTTTTTTTTTGCCATATTTTTTAGTTGAATCTCATATTTGCAAATACAATATTAAAAAAACAAGGCTTTCTTATAAAACTCAATAAAAACATGTGTGCTTAACAAGCAACATTTTGCAGTTTATCATACTATGTTTAAGCCTCCCTACATCCACTGGACAATTGATCTCAGTTCTTCGGAGAAGAGAGGCTTTTTTGTCAGTACAAGAAGTAATATTCTCATTTTTTATAAGAAAACCGTGTTTAAGAAAAGTCAAACCAAGCAATAGATAAAAATCAGCCAAAGACCTGTGGGTATTACGAACTAATTCTGTCTACCAACCTATACAACTTATCCATATTGGTCAAAGGTGCCCCATGCCCAAAAGTAATCAGTTTGGGTTTTAGTTCTGCAATCTTCAGAATAGATTTTCGGTTCATTGCCGGGTCAGGCGTAAATACCTTGGGAGGTTCGGCAAGATACGCCAACGTAGTAGCATAGTTCATATTCCGCAGCACATCGCCCAAAATTAATACTCCATCTTTTTCGCGCCAATAAGCTACATGCCCTGGCGAGTGCCCCGGTACATCAATTACAGTGAACCCTGCCACTTCATCCCCTTCTTCCAAGCGACGGTCTACGGGGTGTTCGGGACCACGAAAGCGTTTATCTACAAAATTACTAATGGCGTTTTCAGGAATAAAACCCGTATAATCTCCCGTTTCCATTGCCACCGCATCTTTGCTACCACACCACAACGGTACCTTATAAGTTTCACAAACCTGTTTACTTGACCCCTGATGGTCAGGGTGCGCATGGGTAAGCGTATGCCCCGAAATTTTACGGTTTTTAAGTGCTTTGGCTATTTTTTTAAACGACTGACGGGAGCCCGAATCAACCAACACATCACCTATCAAATACGTATTGATTGCTTGGCGGGGCATTACACTTATTTGATACACGTTAGAAGCTATTTCTCTCATTGTTTTACAATTTTATTTATGTAGACCGATTGTTATAATTATTACAAATATATAGACCGATTGTTATAAAACAAATTATTTTGAACAATGATTGAGTGCTTTATTCGAAAACCTTGGGTTTAATGGCTTGATGATTTGCAAAATATGGGAATGCTAACCTGCCTATTGATGCAAAGATTTATTAACTTTGAACATTAAGCAAAAATACACAACCTACTGGTAATCAAAGGTTTCAAACAATAATTAAATAGCTAAATATTTCAGTTCGCCTTAGCTTATTGGCCCTCAGCTGAAAATCCTTCAGGAACAAGCTTGCCTGCTCCAAACTTGAATTTGGAGGAGCGGTGAGCCGAACTTGCCAAGTTTTTAGCCCGAGAACACTCGCCTGGGTTTTTGTGGTTTCGCTAATTTGATTATTTTGCAAATTGTTATCACACCATTATCAGAAACTTATATCAGATCATTACTTAAGTAAAACTTTACACTTTGAAAAAGATCAAATTAAACCTATTAATAAGTGAAGTCACCCACCAGTCGGGAGTAACTGTTACCTCACCTCTGCATTTTAATGACATCGTGCGCCTCAATGTTTCGGAAATAGGAGTAGCACGTCAGCTTTACAAGGCAATTCATAAAAACCTGCTCACTCAAGGGCAGTATCATCCATTGCTAAAATATGTGCTGGACCAACCATTGATTCAGGAAACTATAGAGATAGAACTGGAGGCGTCCAAACAAAAGTTTTTTCCTAAACTTACCCTTAGTTACGAACTTTTTTACCTGGAAAATCACCACCAACAATTCTTGGGTTTTGTGCCTACTTTGGGCGTACAATCTGCGGGAAACAGCCTAGAAGAACTCAAAGAGAACCTCAAAGACAACATTCAACTGGAGTTTATTCGCAAAAAACGCCTCAAATCGCCTACGTCATTGCTTACTACTCAGTGGTTTTCGAACATAAAAATACACACCGTGCCCACTGAGTTTAACTTCTATACCCTATCAGAGCAAGAAGATATTCAGCAACGCGACCAAGAGTCTATCTTGCCCCAAATAGCCCATCGCCTTAGCGCAAACGAAGTAGAGCTGTTTGGCTTGACCAAAGAGTATGACCAGTTGCTTACTACTATGAAAGCCAAGCACCGAAATAGTGTGCTCGTTGTGGGAGGATCGGGCAAGGGAAAAACTGCCCTCATCAAAGAGTTTTGCCGGGTAAAAGGTCAACACGGGTTAAGTGATGTTTCGGTGTGGGAGGTATCAGCCGCTCAATTGCTCCACCGTCTTACTGGCCTGGGTAGTTGGGAAGAGTACTTGGCCGATGTGTGCCGTGAACTGCGCAAGTCGGGCGACATTTTGTACGTGAGCAATTTCTCTGAATTGTTTGAAGTAGGGCAGTATGTGGGCAACAATATGTCGATGGCAGACTATCTGCGTGATTATATTTCCAGGGGAGAAATAACCATCATTAGCGAATGTACTCCTGAGGAAGCTTCTCGGATAGAAATGCGCTCGCCTGGCTATTTGGGTTTATTGAACACCATCAACATAGAAGATATGTCTGATGAGCAGGTGTTGGAAATTGTCACCAAGAAGGTAAACTACATTGCCACCCAAAAAAATTGTGCCGTAGAAGAAGAAGCCATTCAAGAAATACTGCGCTTGCAACAGTGGTACACACCCTACTCTGAACTGCCCGGCAAAACAATCCATTTTTTAGCCTCTATTGTTTCTGACAAAGAGAAAAAGGAAATTAAGATCATAGACAAGCCGGCCATTTTTGAGCGCTTCTGTCAGGAAACGGGGATGCCCGAATTTATGATTAATCCCGAAATAGCCTTGGAGGTAGACAAAATGCAGCATTATTTCCAGACCAATATCTATGGGCAAAATGAGGCCATTCATACCGTATCAGACCTTTTGGTGGCCATTAAGGCGGCGGTAGTACGCCGGGGCAAGCCGTTGGCTTCGCTACTTTTTGTGGGGCCCACCGGGGTGGGTAAAACCGAAATGGCTAAAGTGCTTGCCCAGTTTATGTTTGGCAACCGCAACAAGATGATTCGTTTTGACATGAGCGAATATACCGATACCCGCGCTATTATGCGCCTGACTGGAGACGGTACCAGCGGCGAGGGTTTGCTTACTTCGTCGATACGGCAAGATCCTTTTTCGGTATTATTGTTTGATGAACTCGAAAAAGTGCACCCTTCTTTTTATGATTTGCTCCTGCAGATATTGGGCGAAGGACGCCTGACTGACGCCAGGGGCAGGGTGGCAGATTTTTGTAGTACTATCATTATTATGACCTCCAACATTGGGGCACGCTCGTTCCAAACGGGGTCGATTGGTTTTGTAGAAACCAAAAACGAAGCCGAGGCGGCAGCGGCTCACTTTAAGTCAGAAGTACAAGCCTACTTCCGTCCTGAACTGTTCAACCGTTTAGACAGAGTCATTGCTTTTGCTCCTTTGGATAAGCCCATTGTGCGTAAAATTATTGATCGTGAAATAGATTTGGTTAAAAAACGGGAGGGTATCAAAGGGCGCAACCTGGAAGTAAACATAGGGCAAAATGTGCTCGATTATCTGGGCAAAAAGGGGTACAATGCCAACTATGGCGCCCGTTTTCTACAGCGAACACTACAGACCCAACTCATTGTACCTTTGTCGCAGGCATTGAACGAGTACGATTTTTTACAACCTTTGCAGGTGGATGTGTTTTTGAAAAAACCGCTTGAGAAGCCCACCAAAAAAAGTAAAGATAACAAAGGGGTAAAAACCTATGTGGCCAATGTAGACAATGGTGCCCAAACTGCCACTATAGTATTTGAGATTCAACGCCGCGATGACATTCAAATTACCCAAAAGGTGATCAGCGAAAGCGAAAAACTTAAGTTTATAGATTTTATTACGCTTATTACCCGCTACCGCCGCGAAACCAATACTATAGACCGAGGCAGTTACTTTGCCCGCTTTCTGAGCAAAATAGACCAACTGGAACGTAAGCTCCAAAAAGCCAAAAAGCGCAAGAAAGAAAACGATTTCTGGAAAAATGAGGAGCAACGCAAGTATTATTATGAATTGATTAATTTGCGCAAAAAATTTGAATCATCATTTGAAGAAATAGAGGAGATAGAGTCGGACAACTTCTTGATTTTGAATGGAGTAGAAGAAAAAAAGGATGAAATAGCCCTGCATGCCCAGTTTAAACTATGGGCGCAAAACTTTATGACACTTAAGGCACACCTGGTATCATTGGAAAATCCTGAGTTTTCAGTTTGTTCTATGGGTATTTATGGTGCACGTTTGTCTTTGTTTACCATTACCGATCTTTACATAGAGTTTGCCAAAGCCCACAACTTGTCGGTAGAAATGTACACCCTTTGGCACAACAAACATGGCTACCTGGAGGGCAATGTCATGGAAACCAACGCGAAGACCAAACCAGAAGAAGAAATAAGCGAAGAAACAGAAGTGTTGAACGAAGAAGTGGAGGAAGATAACCAGAATGGCAAAGAAAAAAAGCCGGTTGTTAGGCGCAGAATTTACCAGCGGCAACCCTATGACAAACGAAAAAATCCTGAGCCACAAAACCTGATTGGGATAGAGATCGAGTTTAAGGGAACGTTGCCTTATTTATATTTCAAAAACGAAGGTGGAGTACACCACTTTACCGCCAAATCGGGGTCACAGCAAAAATACCTGATGGCAGTATTGCCCCAAGGGTTGGAGAAGTATAAACGCCCCGAAAACGTTTTTCGCCGGACTAGTTTTCAAGACCAAAAAGCCCGTCGTAATTACGAGCCCAAAATGTTTAGAGATAAGGCGTATGGGATAAAAATAGAAGACCCTGATTACCAAAAAGCTTTGAACGAGGCATTGCTTCAGCAATTCTTTAAGCAAATAGATAAATACCTATTGGATTAAACTATCAAAAAACGAGTAAATATCTGAGCAAATGTTGTATATAACTTACACCGTTTTGGTACTATTTTGATGGAAGAGGTCACCTTAGAAGCCCCAACAAGGTTCTAGCGACTAGGTGCCAGGTGCCCCGCAAGCGGGATGTCGGCATAGCCTCCACTAGGTACACCCTGTTTAACTGCGTTGAGTTCATAGGTAGCTAACAAATTCATGGCATACTTATTTTCAGTAAGTTATAAGTTTATTAGTTAGAGATCACCTATTTTTTTGAGTTTTTACGTCTGGTGCATTCATAAACATTTATAAATTATTACATGGGTAGAGTTTACATATAAATTGAGTTTACATGTATGGGCAAAAGTAAGTTACTTTGTATTATCAAAATTTAATTTTTTTTTGAAAACAAACCATGAGCAATAGTAACCAAGTCCTTTACAAAGAAAAGAACGCAACTGTAGAATATAGTGCGTCTAACCAATGTCTTACAATAAATATTCATGGATTTTTGACAAGTCCACAGCTTATTAAACTATTCGAAAACGGCTATAAACTTTATACAACGGCTGTTCAGCCCAACACAGGAGTGGTGTTAAACACCGAAAAACTAGGCGCAGTAAAAAAAGCAGAGCAAGACTGGCTGAGAGATACCTGGAATCTGCAAATGTATAAAGCAGGCATGAAAAAACTTGCCATCATCAATGCCGACAATATTTTTGGCGAAGTAGCGATCAATACATTGAAAGAAAATGTAAACCAAGCAGTAAGGTACGCCATTGCTGCCAAGTCTTTTAAAGACATGAAAGCTGCCCATCACTGGTTAGCCAACGGTTAAGTAGAAAAATTCGTAAGCTAAGTTTATATGTTATATTTTCAAAAGTCAAGTCTTGTGTACAAGGCTTGACTTTACTGCTTTAGGAATACTTATTTAGCCCAGATACAACAAAACCCTGCTTATCTTTTGATTGACAAGCAGGGTTTTTAAATTGATTCACTTGTAGTTTAAAACTACTTTTTAGGCTTAGCACTTGGGCTTACATCAGCCGTAATGCTCAATACTGTTTTAGGCTTTTTAGGGTCATTGGTAATCACCGTTACACTCTTATTGATACGCCCTTTAGATGTGCCACTTGAATAAGTTACACCAATGGTAGTAGACTCGCCAGGTGCCAATACTTTTTTCTTAGGCTTGGTAGCTGTACAACCACAAGATGCCTTGGTTTTGCGAATATACAAAGTGCTTTTGCCTTCGTTGCTTATTTTAAAGGTGGCAGATGCCCGCGCATTTTGCTTCATCGTACCAAAGCTGTGCGTGGTTTTGTCAAATTTGGCTGCTGGGGGGGTTAAAAGGGCTTTTTTAGAAAATTTTTCTTTGATGTATCCACCCACACTCATACGTTTTTTAGCTTGGATTTTGTCATCAGTGATCAGCATAAAACTATCATATACATAGTCCCAGTCTTTTTTCTCGGTAGCATTATAAGCAAACGTAAGCCCTATTGCCTGTTTAGGCTTAATGGTGACCTCTTTTTTCTTCTTACGCTTGGCTTTTTTTACTTTGGTCTCCCCTACCTTTGCTTCAAACACCGATACAATCTGTACGTGTTTAGGTAGTTTGGTAGCCGCTAAGTTAAGCGTGATGGGGTCGTTGCCATCGTTATAAATAAAAGTAGACTTTTCGGTATTTTTGCTGTCGTGCATAATGTCACCAAACCACACCGTGTTTGATTTAAACCTAAGGTTACCCAAAGCTACCGGATACCAATCTTTTGGTCCTTTTTTGCGAGGGGTTACCTTTCCCGAAATTTGTAAAATGCTTACAGCAGGTTGCGCATTACTTCGCACAGTAATACTTTTGTTAAATGCGCCTACTCTACCCATAGGGTTAAAAGCAGCTTTTACTACGCCTGAACCACCCGGCTTTATTTCGGCTTTGGTCCAGGTAGGGGTAGTACACCCACAAGACGCCTTCACATTGGTTAGTTTGAGCGTTTGGTTTCCTGTATTCTTGAAACTAAAGGTTACCTGAGCAAGTCCGCCATCCTCTTTGATGGTGCCAAATGCATGCTTGGTTTTATTAAACTGAATCTTTGGCTGGGCATAGGCTACCGTAGCAACCAATGCAAAAATAAACGATAGCCCTATTGGCAATAATCTTTTCATAAAAACTTGGGTTTGTAGATAAGTAATCATACTAAAAAATAACATAATACTTTATTCAAGTAATTATTAGTGATCTTTCATAAATAATTTGAGCCATTAAAGTGTATCTATTGCCCTCATTCTTCTCAAAAAAAAAGCCTCATAGCTTTGGCTATGCACCGTTTTTTTTGAATCGTCTGAGAACAATATATTTTCTTAAATTGGCACATCTTATTTTTTCCAGATCACTTAAGAAATTTGGTCAAAATTAAGTGCAACAAACGAACAAAAGCAACTAACTGTTTGTCAACTCCTTGTCCGTTGTTTATGCGTAGTTAATAATTACTCTATACATTTTATTTTTTTAATGATTACCAAGGAATAAACATACGCTAAAACTCATTTCGTTTTTTTGTAATGCCTACTAAAAACAAAGAAAAGAGTTTCACTCCTGGTTTTATTCCTAAGTATCAATCATTATGTTACAAAATTAACGATAAATTTACCACTTTGTATTATAGAGCGGTGTTAAATATTTATAAACATCTCTTAATGAGTTGTTAATGAACCTAACGGCTCCCTCTTTATGCAATTATACATACTCTTCATGACATAGTTTGCGGACATATTTTCAGAATTTTTATCTCAATATTTGCCCATACTTACTGCATTGTCGCCTATCAGTTTTTTTGATTGGCTTTTTTAAGATGAAACCCCAAGGATATGCTGAAGTTATTTATATTTGCTGGTTAGTCTATTTTTAATCAGGGCTTAAAGTAGTCTCATATTTCATAGACATAGGCATTGCTGGCGTGTGTCCATTGGTATCAATAAAGAAACACAAAACAACTTTTATATATTGTATTATCTAATCTTTTAGTTTAATGACACAACAAGAGTTTTTAGAGAAATATTTAAACAATGCTTCACCCACTGGATTTGAGAGTTCAGGACAAAAAATATGGTTAGACTACATCAAGCCTTATGTAGACGACTATATAGTAGACACTTATGGTTCGGTAGCAGGGGTGATTAACCCAGAGGCAAAATACAAAGTAGTAATAGAAGCACACGCTGACGAAATTTCGTGGTATGTAAATTACATTACCGAAAATGGCTACATTTATGTAATTCGCAATGGTGGCTCTGACCCAGTGATAGCTCCCTCGATGCGGGTAAACATTCACACCAAAAAAGGCATCGTAAAAGGCGTATTTGGTTGGCCGGCGATTCATACACGAATGGGCGAAAAAAATGAACCCAAAGCCGAAATAAAAAACCTGGTGCTCGATTGTGGCTGTAGTACCAAAGAAGAAGTAGAAGAGCTAGGAGTACATGTAGGCTCAGTAGTTACTTTTGAAGACGAACTGACCGAGTTAAATAATAAATACTATGTGGGGCGCGCGCTCGATAATCGTATTGGAGGTTATATGATTGCTCAAGTGGCACGCAAACTGCACGAGAACGGGGTACGGCCTGAGTTTGGTTTGTATATTACCAATAGTGTACAAGAAGAAATAGGTTTGCGTGGGGCACAAATGATTGCCAACCGTATAAAACCTGACCTTGCCTTGGTAACCGATGTTTGCCACGACACCCAGTCGCCGCTGTACAACAAAGTAAAAGAAGGTGACTTGAGTTGCGGAAAAGGACCCGTATTGAGCTACGCTCCATCAGTACAGTTCAATGTATTGGATATGGTGATTAAAGTAGCCGAAGAAAAAGACATTCCTTTTCAACGAACGGCTTCTTCGCGTGGTACTGGTACCGATACTGACGCCTTTGCTTATTCTAACGCAGGAGTAGCATCGGCACTAATTTCGCTACCTCTAAAATATATGCACACTACAGTAGAAACGGTGTCGAAAGATGATGTAGAACAAGTAATTGACCTCATGTATGAGTTTTTGGTGCAATTGCCCAACAACCACGACTTTAGGTACTTTAAGTAAATATGGTATGACTACCCAGTTTACACCTGCACTTGTTTGTAGAGTTAAAAGCCCCGAAAAGGTTCTAGTGCACTAGGGACTAAATTCCTACTACATTAGCTTCGCAGAGCTCGCCACAGCAGAGCTGTAGGCTCGGTTCTTCGGAGTCTTTAGCCTGCTGACTTTACTTAAAAAAGTTTGCGTAGCTTTGGCTATGCGCACTTTTTGAAGTGCGTCAGCAAACAAAATAGTCTCGAATAAATAGCGTATTTATTAAATCCCTAGTGCACTAAGTGCCCCGCAAGCGGGATGTCGGCATAACCTCCACTAGGTAAACCCTGTTCTACAGGCAGCAAACAAAATGCGTCATTCATACTCTAAGGCATTGAACAAACTAAACTGGGTAGTTATATACTCATAATAAATAATACTTCTCAAATGGATGCTGACATACATTCCCTGATAGAAAAACTTTCTAAAGCTTCGGGCGTAGATTTATTTCCTTACCTGGCTCAAATTAAAGAGGGAGAATCCATTCATCAACCTACTGCTGACCTTCGTCAAAACCCCATCAACACAGACGAAATCACTTTATTATTGGGCAAATCTGTCATGCAGGATACGCGCTTGGCGGTGTTGGTCATCAATACCGAAATGAACGTATTGCTTGCCAATGAAACTTATTGCCAATGGTGGCAAACCACGCCTGAAGTAGTAAACCAGGCCAACTTACAGCATTTGTGGAGCAGTGCCTCGCGCGAATGGTGGCACTTGTTAACTTTGATTAAACACGCTTTTATCAAACAAAAAGCTTTTGAAGATGTATTGCATTGGCACAACAATGCGCAGGAAACTGTGCTGGACGTGAAGACCAGGTTTATTGGCAACAATGGACAATCCACATACTTGATGCTCACCTTTGAAGACATCACAAAGCGTTTTCAGCGTGAACGCACCCTTGACCGCTTGTCGTTTGTAGTCAAACACATCAACGATTTTGTAATAGTGACCAATGAGCACGGGCAAATAGAATGGGTAAACGATAGTTTTAACAAAGTAACTGGATATGAGCTAAGGGAGATTGAAGGGGTACCACTGACAAAGTTTTTGCAACAAAAAGACTTGAATAAGGAGGCAATCAAACGTATTGAGGCTAAAATAGAGAAAAATGAAATTGTAGAAGAAGAATTACAAAACCGCCGTAAGGATGGCTTACCTTATTGGAACAAGCTCACCATAAGGGTAATGTATGATACTGCCGCCCACCAAAAGAAATACCTCAGCATACACACCAACACTACGGAATATAAGGCACACGAAAAATACCTGTCGCAGTTGATCAACGAACTACAACATCAACAGTTTGCCATTGATCAAGCCGCACTTATCACCATTACCGACCGCAACGGTTACATTACCCACGCCAACGAAGCTTTTTGCCGGGTGTCTAAATACGAAGAACACGAATTGTTGGGGCAAAAACATAGCCTGGTAAACTCGGGATATCATCCACGCAGTTTTTTTAAGGACATGTGGGGCACTGTTCGTAAAGGAATGCTTTGGCGGGGAGAGATTCATAACCGGGCAAAAGACGGGACTTTTTATTGGGTAGATGTAACCATTGTGCCTTTTTTGTACAAAGACGAAGGACACGACCCTTACAAGTACCTATTTATCCGCTTTGATATTACAGAGCGCAAAAACGCTGAAAAACAACTCATTGTTGCCAAAGACAAAGCTGAAGAAGCCAATCGCCTTAAATCTAACTTTTTGGCCAATATGAGCCATGAAATAAGAACTCCCCTCAATGGTATTTTAGGGGTGGTGCAATTGATTGAAATAGAGTCAGACAATGAAACAATGCTGCATTACGCCCACTTGATTGGGCAAAGCGGCCAACGATTGCTCAACACTATTAATGGCATACTGGATTTGTCGCGGATAGAAGCCAACCGAGCCGAAGTATCGTGGGAACAAGTAAACATTATAGAGTTAGTCAGTGCCTTGGTACAATCGCTGGAAGTACTCGCCAATAGTCGCAATATTTACCTGAACATTGAATTTAACCTCGCCCAAAAGCAAGTACTTATCGACCCTTATTTGCTTGAACAGGTATTGAATAACTTGCTGGGCAACGCCATTAAGTTTACCGAAAGAGGTGGGGTAACCCTGAGGTTAAACGATGAAAACAATTGCCTGACGATAGAGGTAATAGACACTGGCATAGGCATAGAAGAACATTTTTTGAAAGAAATATTTGAGCCTTTCAAGCAAGAGAGTACAGGCATGGAACGACGTTTTCAGGGCAGTGGGCTAGGACTTGCCATTGCCAAAAAGATTGTAGAATTGATGGGTGGCGACATAAAAGTACACAGTAAGAAAAACCTTGGCAGCTGTTTTACCGTAATATTTCCTGAACAAAAGTTAAACCCTGAAGCTGAATCCCAATAAACTCAACTTCTCCATTTTCATCATTATGTAGTTTTTAATATATCATTGGTAGTTTTGCAGCGAGCCTGCCCATTGTTGATTTTTTTTTGAATGCTCACATTTGCAAAAAAATTCCATAAGAGGGCATTGCTATAAGCATTTCTAAACACCTCAGAGCTACCTGATTAACTACACCTTTCTTTTTTTAATACATTTTATTTTTTCTACGTGACGCTACAGCCATAGCGCAAGTTACCTTTACTTGTAACCTATCGCCAATTACTTGCTATTACGGTATACAATAACGTTTAAGCTTGCTGTAGCTGGTAGCTTACCTTACTACTGTTATGAACTCAAAAAAATACCCCCGTACTTATCACTTGCCCTGGTCGCCTGGGGCTACTTCTGACGATAAGATTGCGGCTTTTATAGACCAAGCCATTGGGCAACCCATCATCATTACCGAAAAACTGGATGGCGAAAATACTTGCTTGAATCAACACGGTGTATTTGCCCGCTCCCATGCTGCGCCTACCCAAAACCCTTGGTCAAGCTACCTGTGGGATATTCACACCCGCATACACTATCAACTAGACGAGCTAGAGGTTTTTGGCGAAAGTCTGTTTGCGATTCACTCTATTACTTATACAGGGTTACAGCAATATTTCTATGTGTTTGGCATGCGTCAGGGCACGGTATGGCTTCCCTGGGAAGAAGTGGTTATGTATGCCGACTTGCTAGACCTACCTCTGGCGCCAGTGTTGTTTGAAGGAACCGTGCAAAACGAAGCCGAACTTAAGGCATTGATTGATGGGGTTTTGCGCGAACCCAGTGAGTTTGAAAGCCTGGAGCTGGGTATTGAAGTACCCAAAGAAGGGGCGGTAGTGCGTTTAGCCACTGCTTTTGAGTCAGACGATTTTGACCAAAGTGTTTTTAAATGGGTAAGAGCCAACCACGTGCAAACTGATGAGCACTGGACCAGAAACTGGAAACGTGCCCCGCTTGAACACGAATGGATACAACAACAATTGAAAAAAAACAACCGCACATGACACGCTATAAAACCGAACAACTATTATCGTTTGAAATTCCCTACGATTGGGACTTGCTTACAACACATTTTGATTGGCTGCAAGCCTTGTACGATTGTCCACAAGACCCGATATACCACGCTGAAGGCAATGTAGGCATTCACACCCGCATGGTAGTAGAGGCTTTGTTTGAGCTGCAAGGATGGCAACAAGCAGACGCCCAAACTCGTACCATTTTGTTTACCGCCTGTTTGCTGCACGACATTGCCAAACCCGAATGCACCGTGATAGAGCCCATAGAAGGTACCGACCAAGTAAGAATTACTTCGCCGCGCCACGCCAAAAAGGGTGAAAAACGAGCCAGACAGGTGTTGGCAGATTTACCCTGGAGCCATTGGGTAAAAGAGCAGATTTGCCAATTGGTACGTTTTCATGGTTTGCCTATTTGGTTTTTGTCTAAAACTCATCCCGAAAAAACCGTAATTCAGGCAAGCCTAAGTGTAAATACCGAATGGCTTGCTTGGGTGGCGGAGGCAGATCTAAGGGGGCGAATAAGTGATACCCAGGAAGAGTGGCTGGAGCGAATTGAATTCTTTGCTGAGTTTTGCCGTGAGCAACACTGTTTTGGAGCCGCACGACATTTTGCCAGTCCACATACTCGTTTTTTGTATTTTCAAAAGTCCGAAGTATACCCCGATGCCCCTATTTATGACAATACTTGTGTAGAGGTATTTTTACTTTGTGGGCTGCCAGGCGCTGGCAAAGACACTTGGATTGACACATACGCAACAGATTTACCTGTAGTATCGTTAGACAAGCTCCGACAAGAATTGGGGGTGTCGTTTAAAGACAACCAAGGCAAGGTAATACAAGCTGCGCAAGAAAAAGCAAAAGAATGTTTGCGTAAACAGCAGTCATTTGTGTGGAATGCCACCAATATTACCCGCCAAAACCGAAAAAAGCTCATTGACTTATTTAGTCAATACCGGGGCAGCACTACCATTGTGTATTTACCCAAACCTTTGTCGGTAGTGCTCAAGCAAAACCGTGAACGAGAAGTAGTCATTAAGGAAAAGGTAATCTATAATTTTTTGGGCAGGCTTGAACCACCCACCATTGCCGAGGCGCACCGTTTGTGGGTGGTGGAGTAGTAGATATGAAGGATTTTTTCGTCAAATTATTATGTTTCAACCAGTTTTCTTACAAATATAAACCTTGTTCACAAAACTTTTTATTACATTTTTAGTAGTTTATGAAACCACACATGTCTTACGAATTATGAACTATAGAACATTATTTACCTCGGAGCATTTAGATATCTTTGATCTTAGCCCTTATATACCCTGTGCCATTTTGGTTTCTTGGAAGGGACACTGGGGCGTAGAAGAGTACCACAAAGAACTATTGCAACAAACCTTGGATCACTTTCGTGATCATCATACTCAAATTATGGTATCAGACCATTCTACTTTGCAAATGGTAACACTTGACCTGCAGGAACTACTGGAAGATTGGTACTATAAAGAAGCCTCCAAACATGGCCTAAAAGTAGAAATATGGATAGAACCAACCGATATTCTTGCCAGGGCATCGGTGAGTCTGATGTTGGGGGGCGACTTGAGCCGTAATACAGAAATGCTCATGCCCAAGGTACCCGACCTGGACGAAGCTTTGTTGCTTGCCAGCCAATTTGCCGAGCAACTCTAAGGAATAGTACCAAAATAAATTTACATTTTTAACGTCATCTTTCGCTGACAGAATTCGTTAAAAAAACTTGCCGTAGCGCTGCTATGACGCCGTCCCGCAGGGCGGGCTCAACATTCACTGGATATTGCCTCTCCTGCCAACAAAATATTTTGGCGTTACTATAGAACTTTATTTTTACACCATTCCTAAGTTTTTAGCATCAATCAAAAATTGTTTTCATATATTAAAAATAAGAGACTCCCAATTACCTTGGTGAGTCTTTTTTTATGCTTTGTTTTGTTGCTCCAAAAACTGGATTCCTCATTTTTTTCTCTATTTTTGGTGAGGTTTAGCCAATGTACAAAGTGTATGACAAAGTTAAACCATTGACCCAAGTCTGTTCACTTGTTTATTGGCTGGGACTACTCATTAAAACAATCTCACAATGGAAAAAATCAAGGAACTTAAGTTTTTCACAAAAAAAATACCGCTTACTTTCGACAGCAATGGCAACAGTGTGAACACACTGGACATTGAGCAAATAAAGAAAGAAATTGGCGAAGTAGACATTGATTACCGCTCTATAGCCATTAGTCAAACCGATACGCATATAATGGTGACCTTTAGAGTAGCAAGCAATAAAAACGAAAATAGTAAATCTATCGGGTTTGGTGGATAGTAAAAATAAGGTTCTAGGTGTTAGGTACAGCCTGTTCTATGGGTAGCTACTATTTTTCTATTACGTTGATTTTTAGCGAGGTATAAAATCGTAGTTAAAGGGTTCATTGGGCGGCTCCCTCGTGGTCGCCCTCTCCTTTTGCTGACTGAGCTTGCTTTGAAAACAACAAGGCTTGCGGGAAAACTTTGCGCTTAATATTTATTCTAAACACCTGCCAAAACTGCAATATCCAACCCTCACCTCCTCCAAAGTCTAATAACTTTCCCATTAAATTGCAAATCCCTGTACTTTGTTCGTAGCTTTGTGGTTTGAACTTAATTGATAACCTGAATATATTTTACTTATGCTCGCCATTAGTAACATGTCGTTTTATTTCGGTAGCCGACCGTTGTACAAAGATGCCAACCTTCATATCAAACCCAAAGACCGGATAGGACTCATTGGAGCCAATGGTACTGGAAAATCTACCCTGTTAAGACTTATTTCAGGTGAATATGCTCCCGACGAGGGCACCATTTCTAAGGCAAAAGATTGTACGATTGGCTTTCTTAACCAAGACTTGCTTTCTTACCTTACCAACGAGAGTATTCTGGAGGTGGCCATGCAGGCTTTTGAAGAACAAAATCAACTCCAGGAGCAAATTGATAAAACCTTGCACGAGATGGAGGTAAATTATACCGACTCGTTGGTAGACAAACTTGCCAAATTACAAGAACGTTTCGAGATGTTGGGAGGCTACTCTATGCAAGCAAAAGCCGAAGAAATTCTTGAAGGTTTGGGCTTCAAAACTGCTGATTTGCAACGCCCTTTGCAGGAATTTTCGGGAGGATGGCGTATGCGGGTAATGCTTGCCAAATTGCTATTGCAAAAGCCCGCCTTGCTGATGCTCGATGAACCTACCAATCACTTAGATTTACCGTCTATTCAGTGGATAGAAAACTACATTCATAGCTACGAAGGCGCCATTATAGTAGTATCGCACGACCGCCAGTTTTTGGACAATGCTGTAAAAACCACGGTAGAGGTGTCACAGGCAAAGCTAAATATTTATGCGGGCAATTATTCTTTTTATCTGAAAGAACGCGAGCTCCGTCAGGAAATACAACAATCTGCCTACGAAAACCAACAAGACAAAATACGTCAAACTGAACGTTTTATTGAGCGTTTTCGATCTAAATCTACCAAAGCACGCCAGGTACAATCAAGAGTAAAGGCACTGGAAAAAATGGACTTGATTGATGAGGTAATTGACGAAACTGCCAAGGTAAATTTTAAGTTTAACTTTGGGCAAAAGTCGGGGCGTCAGGTAATGGAGCTCGACAATATAGGCAAGGCTTACGGCGACCTTACTATCTTGAAAAACACCACAGCACGCATAGAACGAGGCGATAAAATAGCATTGGTGGGTGCCAACGGAAAGGGTAAGTCTACTCTGTTGCGCATTATTGCAGGTACCGAACAAATAAAGGGCGAACGCAAACTAGGGCACAATGTGTTGTTCTCGTTTTTTGCCCAGCACCAGCTCGAGTCGTTGGTAGTAGAAAACGAAATACTAGAGGAACTCAAACAAGCGGGCTCGGCAAAAACAGAAACGGAACTACGAAGCGTATTGGGTTGCTTTTTGTTTAAGGATGACGACGTATTTAAGAAAATTAAAATTCTTTCGGGAGGAGAAAAGTCAAGGGTGGCTCTAGCCAAGGTGCTGATCTCTGAAGCCAACTTTCTGCTACTCGATGAGCCTACCAACCACCTAGACATTCAATCGGTCAATATATTGATGCAGGCACTCGATCAATACGAAGGTACTTTTGTAGTAGTATCGCACGACCGTCACTTTATTTCGCAGGTGGCCAATAAGATTTGGTACATCGAAGACGAAGAAATTAAAGAATATCTGGGCACTTTTGCCGAGTACAACGATTGGTACCAAAAACAACTGGCAAAAAAAATGGCGCAAGCAGCGGCTCCTCAAGAGAAGAAAAAGAAGGAAAAAAAGCCAAAGCCACAAGACTCGCCCGAAATAAAGGCAATTAAGCGTGAAATACGAGAAACCAAAATGGCGCTCGAAAAAGCTGAAGCAAAGGTCACTAAATCAGAAAAAAAGCAAGAGGAGATAGAGCTCAAGCTTGCTGACAACACTATTTATAACGATCCTGAAAAACTAGAAAAAACCCAACAGGAATTTGCCAAAGTACAAGAGGAATTGGCTGCCGCCAATGATGCTTGGGAAGAACTGGTAATGAAAATAGATGAACTGGAAGCACAGCTTTAGATTTCTATAAGCCTTGGGAAAGAAAATAATCAATTCAACAAAAACCCTCCTCTGTATACAAGCACAGAGGAGGGTTTTTATTGTTTATGGGCAAGCTTCTACTCTTCTACCCATACCACTTTGTCTTTTATGTCGCCACGGGTGCCTGCTTTGGGAGTTTTTTCGGGGTAACCCAAATAAAAGAAGCCCAACAATTTGTCTTGTGGGTCGAGCCCAAAAAAGTCTTTAGCTTCTTCGCGATAGGTAACCCCACCACTGCCCCAATAGCCCCCTACCCCATAGGCAGTGGCAGTCAAGTAAATATTTTGCACAGCACAGGCTACGGCTTCTATCTCTTCTATTTCGGGTATTTTTTCTGATACCTGACGACTCATACCTATGGCTATTACATGCGATGCCATCAAGGGTTTGTTGGCAAGTTTGTCAAACTTTTTTTGATCAAACTGGTCGGCTGGGGTAATCCGTTTGTATAGCTCAGACTGAAAGCGTGCCAATTCTTTCAAGCCTTCACCTGTAAACACCACAAACCGCCAAGGCTCGGTTTTGCCGTGGTTAGGCGCCCAGTTGGCATTTTCCAGTATTTGTTCTATGATTTCGCGGGGAATTGCCTTGCCCGAAAACTGTTTGGGGAAAACCGAACGGCGTTCGCGCATCAGGCGGTTGATTTCGTCTATATTGAACGGGGTTTGTATATCTGTTTGAGTTTGCATAAAGTCAACTTTCATTATTTAGACTGATTATAAATAATACGTAAAAATACAAGAAATTATTGAATGTGCAAGGCTTCTGTTCAAAGAAGCAATTGATTAAATAAGATGCTAAAGTTGAATTCTTTTTTATATTGCAATTTATTTTATTTGCAACAAGTTTTAAACTGTCTAACAAATTAGACGTTTTCTTGTTTCGCATTTGTTGCTCACTGCCTGAAGCAGTGTAAGTCAGTTAGTTGATATATGGCAAAATCTAAAAAATTTGGGGCATTTACAGGAGTGTTTACCCCCTCAGTACTTACTATTCTGGGGGTAATCATGTACCTGCGTTTGGGATGGGTTGTTGGGCAAGCCGGCTTATTTTGGACCATTATTATTGTATTAATTGCCCACGTTATTTCAGTATCTACCGGGTTGAGCGTATCGTCTATTTCTACCGATAAAAAGGTACAGGCGGGCGGGTTGTACTACATTCTTTCCCGGAGCCTGGGCTTACCCATTGGAGGTGCCATTGGCATTACCCTGTTTGTGGGTACTGCCTTGAGCATAGCCTTGTATGCCATTGGTTTTTCTGAAAGTTTTCTCGATTTTATCGGGATGGCATCAGGGCACCAAATCAACGAAAATGCACTCATTGCCATCAAACAGAGCATTACGGCTCCTATGCTTAAAACCTTACAAGTGGGCAGCATAGATGATATTTTGGTACCACTCAAAAACAGTGATGCGCTTCAGGTGGTATTCCATAACAAAGAAGCCTTTATCAATGCTCTAAAGCTCGCCCTTAAAGAGCAAGTGGCTGAACAACAATTTTCTACCATCCAAGGGGTCATTTTAGCGAATTCGCGGGCTGTTACAGTCAACGACCTCCGTTTGGCGGGCACTGCCACCGTTATATTTGTTACTACCATTGCTTTTATAAGCACCTCATTTGCCCTTAAAACCCAGTTTTTTATTATGGCAGCCATTGCGTTGTCGCTGGTGGCCATTTTTATGGGAAGCCGGGAGTTTGCTCCCAAAACGCCTACTCTGGCACCTAGCCCAGACGCATCGTTAGGGGTGATATTTGGCGTGTTTTTTCCAGCGGTTACCGGGTTTACTGCAGGGGTAGCTATGTCGGGCGACCTCAAAAACCCTAAACGCACTATTCCAGTGGGTACAATGGCATCTATTGTAGTAGGACTGGTAGTATACATTGTGCTGTCTATTTTTCTTGCCTATACTATAGACCCCCACATTTTGCGTAACAATAGCAACATTCTCAAAGAAATTGCTTTTATTTCTCCTGCCTTTGTATTGGCAGGTATTTGGGGAGCTACTTTATCATCAGCGTTGGGCGGCATTTTGGGGGCACCCCGCATTTTGCAGGCCATGTCGGTAGACAAGATCACCCCAAAGCTCTTTGGCAAAGGAGTGGGCAAAAATAATGAACCACGCAATGCTTTGCTTCTTACTTTTGTAATTGCCGAAGCCGGAGTGCTTATTGGAGAACTGAATGCCATTGCCCAGGTAGTATCTATGTTTTATCTAGCGGCTTATGGTTTTATCAACTTGTCATGTTTCTTAGAGAGCTGGGCAAGTCCCGATTTTCGCCCCACATTTAAAATACCCAAGTTTGTGAGTCTCACAGGGTTTGGTTTTACATTGTTTGTAATGATTGCCCTGGACCTTACCTCTATGGTAGTAGCTTTTGTGATCATTGGGGCTATTTTTCTTTACCTGATACGCAAGCAAATATCACTGGGCTTTGGCGATGTCTGGGAGGGCGTGTGGGCGTCGGTAGTACGCAGGGGACTTTATACTATAGTAAGCAAAGAAACCAAACAACGCAACTGGCGACCTAACATTGTGATGTTTAGTGGAGGCGAAGAAGCACGCCCCCATTTGGTACAGTTCGGCAAAACGCTGGTAGGACGCTTGGGTTTTTTGTCTGACTTTCACCTGGTTGAACGCAAATCGTCGGAGGTAGTGTTTTCTAAGCCGCAGCAGTTTGTACAAGACAATGGAGCGTTGGTTACCGGGTCGTCTATGGGATTTTTTACCCGTAAGCTCGATTGTATCGACTTATATGATGGAATGGAAAACATTGCCAAAACTTATGGGTTTTCGGGGCTTGACCCCAACACCATACTCATGGGTTGGGGCAGGCAAGCCAAAGACCCTACCAAGTTTATCTCGTTTGTGCATAACCTGGTCAAGCTCGATTACAATATATTGTTGATGCAGTACAACCAGGCACATGGATTTGGCAAACAAGAGGCTATAGACATTTGGTGGAGAGGCAAGAGTTTTAATGTAAACCTTACCTTGACCTTGCTCAAGTTTATCCAGTCGTCAGACGATTGGCGCAAGGCCAAAATACGCTGCCTGATAGTGAGCGAAGATAACCTGAACCAAAACCGTATTTATAAGAACATTACCCTGATGTTGGAAGAGATGCGGATTGAAGCTGAGGTAAAGGTGATTAGCAATGAGGTACAACAGCGCCCTTATCAGGAAATAATCAATGCTGAATCGACAAATACTGACTTGGTAATACTGGGTTTGCCTGAAATCAAATCTAAACTGGATTTTGAGTTTTATGAAAATACCAATCAACTCATTAGCCAAATTGATAAAACAGTGGTAATGGCCAAGTCGTCGTCTTATTTTGAGACTGCTTCTAATAACTTGCTTGAGCTTACCAACGAAAGTGATGCACTACCCAAGCAAGAAGCTGACATTGCCGAATACCGGATTCCAGAGTTGGTATTGCCCCAAAAAGAAGAACTGGCGGACATTATCACTCAACTGCACAAAGATTTGCGTAATGTGTTGCTGGACTATAGCCACCAATATATTAACCCTAACTATGCCATCGACAAAAAACTTACTCAAGCTTTACGCAAACTGATCAAACAGAGCTTTGATCAACTAAAGGCACAAGTAGATAAAATAGGTGATGCTAACGAAGACCAACAAGTATTAGGTATTCACTTGCACTTTATGCAGCAAAGCGGAGAACTGATTAATAACTTTATTGACAATCAACTTGCTGAGAAGTATGACAACCTGGTAGAAGGGTCTGAGTGGTTATACAAACAAATTACCCAAGTGATTGGTCAAAACCCAGCGACTATTACGATTAAGTACGACCAAGCGTATTTTGAAAAAAATGAGGCCAATAAGGAAAAAATACGCAACCTCAATTGGCAAAACAGGCTGAAATACAGATTTTCTAAAAAACCCTTAAGTTATAAGTTTAAACACCACAAGGTGCTCCAGTTTTATGTACAAACAATGGGGCAAAAGACCTTTTCGGAGTTGTACCGCGACTTTGACCGGTCTAATATAGCCTACAATACCCGCATTCAGGAGTTACTGCGCAAAACCGCCCACAGTTTTGACCTGATAGAAAAAGAGTTGAACTTGCTCAGGGCTGAACGTGACCAACCAGAGGCAACTGATATAGAAGCACACGCTACCAAGTTGACCGAAAAGATAGATGAAGAATATGACCAGCTCAAAAATTTTATTCTTGAAATTACCAATGGGCAACGTGAAAAGGTATACAAATACAACCATATTTTGCTGTATGAAACTCATCGCGAAATACAAGAAATCAGTCAAAACTTTGACGCCCTGGAAACTAATCAGTTATTACGCAAAGGACGAAAAGAGTTTAAAAAAGCCCGCAAACTAAGGGCAAGTATAGAAGAGTTGCCCGATTTGTGGAAACACAACCAGGCTTTGGTAACCAAGACCACTTTGATAGAGGCACGTTTGCTTTCGTTTAGAAAACAACTGGCAGGCTTGCTCAGTGGGTTGGAAAATGACCTCAATCGCCTGATAGGAAAGAATATCAATAAACCACTGAACGTATTGGAGCGTTTTATTGACAACTTTGATATCAACGATGAGGCACAATACAAAACCTGGATTGTGCGTACCCAATATGCGGTAAATATGGAGGGGTATTTCAAACAATCGGTAGATAAGTTTTTGAGCAAACTAAAAGATTTGATGGCGAGCTACTCCGAAACCATTGATATGATTCACGAGGAGTCGTTGAGTAGCCTGGAAACTGAAGAACTGGAGGAGCTGGAGTCTATGTCAGTGTCTGTCAATCGTTTGCTGGACTATTTTGTTCAGTTCAACCTGATTGAGCCTTTGGTAGATTATACCAACGATTTGCCGCGTAAGTTTCAACGTGCCAGTAATATGGCAAATGAGGTAAAACGCATGCTGTCTTTTCATATCAATCAACTACAAAATGCGACCGATGTCAAGCAAAAAGAAATAAAAGTACAGGTCAAAACTTTGCTTGCCGAAGAAAAGCAGCAAATCGACAAGGAACGCAAAGAAATTGAAAATATCCAGCAGCAGGTATCTAGTAGCATGGCAGATATGTTTCGCAATACCGTAGTAAAACTTAGCCCTTATGTTATTAGCAGGTCGGCCGATAACGCCGAACAGTACATTCGCAGCAGGGAAAACAAAACCCGATTGTCGCGGGTAGGTGGGGTAAGTTTGTTGAGGGTACAATCACGCATCAAAAACAGTATTACCCGCTTGTGGTATCGCCGCAGTGAGGGCATATTGGCAGCCCAACAACTCCAATCGATCAATAAAAAAGAAGACTCAAAGGTAGAGGGTGTATTGAATTTGGTAGAAGCCATTTCACCCAAACCTGAAGTAATTGAAGCCTTGCCTGTGTATTATCACCAGTTGTTTACCCATAAAAACACGTTTGGTGATGATTTTTGGGTGGGTAGAAAATCTGAACTGGAACAAGCTCAAAAGGCCATTAATCGATTTAAAGATGGGTTTGGAGGAGCACTCATGATCACAGGTGACTATAACTCTGGGCGCACGTTTTTATCGCAACACATTGCCGAACAGTACTTTTCCAAACGCTTTGTTCATTATATTGCCCCACCAGCGTATGGCTCTATCGATGTAACTGATTTTAAACGTGCTTTTGAAAATGGGGTAGGCATTGAAGGAGAATACCCTGAGATATTTGCCGAGCTTTCGTTCAATACAGTACTGGTTTTCAACGATTTGGAGCTTTGGTGGGAACGTAGCCCCAATGGCTGGCAGGTATTAGAGATGTTGCTCGACTTGCTGGATACCTACAGTGAGCAGTGCTTTTTTATTTTAAATATCAACCAGTACTCGCTCCGCTTTATTAATATGGTAAAGAAAATTGAGAATTATTTCTTGACTACCATCAACTGTGCTCCGTTTAATGCCGAGGCACTCAAAGACATCATATTGTTTCGTCACCGCTCCAGCCCTATTACGTTTGAATGGAAAGGCACCGCTGAGAAAGATATGACAGAGTGGAAGTATGCCCGTTTGATGAGCAAGTATTTTGATTATTCGCAAGGCAATGTGGGCATTGCGCTACAGGTGTGGATTTCGCACATCGAAAAGGTGGATGGTGAGGTATTGGTCATTAGAGAACCCTCAAAACCAAACACAGAGATATTGGGGCAATTGCCTGAAGATTGGTTGGTATGGATTGTACAGTTTATCTTGCATAAACACCTTACCCTGGATCGTTTGCTAAGAATAACGATGGAAGACGAACGAGTGGTATACAATAGAGTAAAGGTGCTTAAGCGTGCCGGAATTGTGAAAGAAACAAACAACAATGTACTTAAGATTAACCCTTACCTGGAGCACCACTTGCTTCAGGAATTGACAAAGATGGGGGTGATTTGAGTTGGGGAGTAACCAACATCTAAAAGTAAGAGTACTAATCAACCACGGAGCGGGTGCACATCAGTATTTAAGGGCTTGCTCTTGTCAAGTACCAACTTAAAACTAATAAATGAAAGATATAAATTTTAACATTTCGTATTACTCAGTGATCTGGTTTATATTGCTGGGGATAGGTATATTTCTGTTATTTCGTTTTATCAAGCAATTGGTCAATTATTGGGTACCAGAGCAAAAAAACCGACAACTAAAATTTGAGCGTTTATTGCCTGTAGTAGAGGGCATTGTGTGGTTTAGCTGGGTAATATGGGGCGTGCAAGGCATGTTTAACAACAAATTGGTGTACACCCTCATTATACTGGGTATTATGCTGGTCATTATTGTGGCTTTGTCGTGGTTTGCCATTCGTGACTTTATAGCCGGAGTAGTACTTAAGCTCGAAGGAGCTTTTACTATAGGCGAACGCATCAAGGTACAAGCCCTGGAGGGTAGAGTAAAAGAGTTGGGGTATTTTGGTGTAAAACTAGAAAATTTTCGTGGAGAAATTATCAGTATACCCTATCATACAGTTTCGGGGGTAACCAGGGTGCAACCCAAATCGAGCGAGGCAATTAAAAATCACTCTTTTCAGCTTGACCTACCCAAGAGGTATACCCCTACCGAAAGTATTGATAAATTACGGGAACTTATTTTGAACACCCCCTGGGCTTCGGTGACTAAAAAACCATACATTAAGCTAAGCAAGGAGAATGAGGTGTGTTATACGTTTGAAATCATTATTTACAGTTTGCATCCACGCTATTTCCAAAAAACGGAAACCTACTTACAAAAGTGGAGTAAAAAGCTCGTATAAATGGGCTACACAGGACAAAACAGCATCAAACCTTATGTCTCGCTGCTTACGGCTTCATCTATAGCTTTCATTATGACAGAATGCTCAATGGGTTTAGAAAAATAACGGTTAAAACCTGCCGCCAAAAATGATTCCTTATCGCCACGCATGGCAAAACTAGTGACTGCAAATATGTTGGCATTGGCATAGCCGGTAATTGCCCTGATTTTTTGGAGCAGGTGTACCCCATCCAGGTTTTCGTCGCCCAGGTTAATATCCATCAAAATCACGTCAAATAAGGCGTCCTTTACCAAACTCAATGCTTCATGTCCGTTTTTTGCCAGCACTGCTGTATATTTTTTTTCAATAAATTTTTGTAGAACAAAGGCATTGATTGCGTCATCCTCTATGATCAATACTTTTGGTTGATTTGTAATGGTGTTTCCCATATTAAGTGTTCTTTATCAATCGTTGACCTCAAATATACAGACAGTTTTGGATTCCTGTAATGATTTTTCAGTCAATTAATAATACTAAGTACACTGTAAAATAAATATCTTATGCTTTTTTCGGCTTCTTTTGCCCTCTGACTTCTCTTTACAAAAATCGCGTAGCTTTGGCTATGCTCTATTTGTAAAGATCGCCAGCAAACAAAATAAACTCGAACTAAATGACAACTTACTTATTTTACAATGTACTAAGTAACGGACAAAAAATAACTTCTCTATTTAGGAAATGATCTTTACCACCAATGCTTCGTTACCCCGGCAGTTCGCCGGAACTGTGAGTTTTTATTGTCCGTAGCACTGCTACGAACGCAAAAACCGATAGCTACGGCTTCGCTGTGCTGAGCTTTACCAAAGGCTAAATGCCTCGTCTTGGTAGCAAATTTCTATCTCCAAATGAATATTTTATTTTTCAACCATTACTAAAATAAAAGTTGAATAACGAGGGTTTGAAAATAAACTAATCTAAAAGGTAGGTTGTCGGTTTCCAGTTAAAACGAAGTTATGCCCCAATAATGTTGCTCAAATGCTTATAAAAAAAGGGCTTTAGGAGGTCTGTTTACTCAAGAAAAAAATTACTTGAATAGCTTGACCTCTTAAACCCCTCTATTGGTTACTTCTAAATTTGAGAAACTACGCCACAAACTCTTCGGCACGTTCCACTACTTTATCGAGTCCGGTCGCATCTTTGCCTCCAGCAGTTGCAAAGAAAGCTTGTCCACCACCACCGCCTTTGATCTCACGAGCAAGTTCTTTGACGATTTTGCCCGCATTAAGCGACTTTTCTTCTACCAGGTTGTCAGAAATCATTACGGCGATTTGGGGTTTGCCCTTAATATCGGAAGCCAGCACCATAAATAAGTTATCCTGGTTTTTACGTACGTCAAACGCCAGGTTTTTCAAGGCATCAGCAGAAGGTAAACTCACCTTTTGGGCAATAAAGTTGATGCCGTTGGTTTGTTTCACAGTATCGAGCAAGCCTTGCTTGAGCGCCTGTACTTGTTGGTTTTCCAATACCTCTATTTGTTTGCTCAAGTCTGTTTTTTCTTTGATAAGGCTTTCTATTGCTTTAGGCAAATCTTTAGGGTTTTTCAACAAGTCTTTTACCTGATTTACCAAAGCCACCTGGTTTTGCACATATTCTTCTGCCTTGGTAGCAGTTACTGCCTCTATGCGTCGCACCCCTGAAGCCACTGAAGCCTCAGTAATAATCTTAAAGAAACCAATCACCCCGGTACTTGGCACGTGACAACCACCGCATAATTCACGCGAGTAGTTTTCGTCAAAAGTAATGACCCTTACCGTATCGCCGTATTTTTCGCCAAACAAACCTGTAGCTCCTAAACTCTCGATGGCCTCTTTATAAGGTACAGCACGTCTTTCGTCCAGGGCAATATTTTCACGAATTTTCTCATTGACAATGCGCTCTACTTCTGCTATTTCCTCATCGGTCATTTTAGCGTTGTGCGAAAAGTCAAAGCGTAAAATAACGTCGTTTACCAACGACCCACGTTGCTCTACGTGTTGCCCCAATACCTGACGCAACGCCGAGTGTACCAAGTGAGTCGCACTGTGGTTGTTTTCGGTCAGGCGACGGCGTTGTTCTTTTACTTGAGCAAACACCTCTACCTGAGCCAAGTCAGCTATTTTGGTAAAATCATTCTTAGGACTGTAATGGATAATCAAGTCGTTTTCTTTCTTGGTATCAATCACAGGTACAGTTACCGTACCTGCTTCTGCCCTAAACTCAAGCGAACCAGTATCTCCTACTTGTCCTCCACTTTCGGCATAAAATGGCGTGGTTTCCAATACAATTTCGTATTGTTTTTTCTTCTTTACTTCTATTTCGCGGTAACGCAATACTTTAGTAAAGCTGGAAGTTTCGTCATAGCCGATAAACTCCGACTCGCCGCTGTTGAGCACAATCCAGTCTCCAGTAGACTTTTGGGCATCTTGCTGAGAACGTAATTTTTGTTTCTTTAATTCTTCTTTAAAGCCAGCTTCGTCTATACCCAAACCATTTTCGCTTGCTACCAGGTTGGTCAAATCAGACGGAAAGCCATAACGATCAGACAAAGTGAACACATCGATTCCGGCAATTTCTTTTTGCTGCTTTTCTTTGGTCTTCGCTACTACTTCATCCAATAGTTTCAAACCATTGGCAAGGGTACGCAAAAAACTTTTTTCTTCTTGTATAATAATATTACTTACATGCGCTTGTTGCTGCTTCAGCTCTGGGAAAACCTCGGCGAATTGCTCGCTTAGCATAGGCACTAGAGTATGTAAGAATGGCTCATTGAAGCCTAAGTAAGAGTAGCCATAACGTACTGCTCGGCGCAAAATACGGCGGATCACATACCCTGCCCCATTGTTGCCGGGCAACTGCCCATCGGTAATGGCAAAAGAAATGGCGCGAATGTGGTCAGCTATTACCCTTAGTGCAATATCAATCTTTTCTTCTTTGCCGTATTGGGTGCCTGCCACTTTAGCCAAATACTGAATCATTGGCTGAAACACGTCAGTGTCGTAGTTTGATTTTTTACCCTGAATAGCCATTGCCAAGCGTTCAAAGCCCATTCCTGTATCTACGTGTTTATCGGGCAAGTTTTGCAGCGACTTATTTGCCATGCGGTTGAACTGAATAAATACCAGGTTCCAGATTTCAACTACTTGCGGGTCGTCTTGGTTTACCAGCCCTTTGCCTGGTGTTTTAGCTATCTCGTTGGCGTCGCGCAAGTCTATGTGAATCTCAGAGCAAGGACCACAAGGACCAGTTTCGCCCATCTCCCAGAAGTTATCTTCCTTGGAGGCGTAAATGATGCGGTCTTCGTTGATATATTTTTTCCAAATATCAAAAGCCTCCTGATCGGGCTCCAGGCTGTCTCCTTTGTCGCCTTCAAACACTGTTACATACAAACGATCTTTGGGCAATTCAAATACTTCGGTTAGCAGCTCCCACGCCCAGGCAATGGCTTCTTTCTTAAAGTAGTCGCCAAACGACCAGTTGCCCAACATTTCGAACATAGTGTGGTGGTAGGTGTCGTGTCCTACCTCTTCCAGGTCATTATGTTTGCCCGATACCCTCAAACATTTCTGGGTGTCGGCCACACGTCGGTTTTCGGCAGTTTTGGTGCCTAAAAAGAAGTCTTTGAACTGGTTCATACCAGCATTGGTAAACATCAGAGTTGGGTCGTTTTTTACTACTAAAGGAGCCGAATCAACAATTTGATGCTGCTTTTCTCTGAAAAAATCCAGAAACTTTTGTCTTATGGTTTTGGAGTCCATCCGAAGTATAACTTGAATTTAATATTTTAATATTATTTATATTCCTACACAATTGATATATTTGCAGGGTTTGACAATATAATCTTTGTCAAAATGGATTGTTTTTTGCAAGTTTTGATTCAATTGCAAATTGTAAGATGCAAAGTTAAAAACAAATTTAGACTAACATCTTTTTATAAACAGAAAAAACTTTGCATTTTAAGGTAATGGCTCTCAAAGCTTCTTAAACAGACAAATTTAGAAATAGAATGGCTAGAGTAAAATACTATTATGATACTGATACCTGCAAGTATGAGCGGGTAAAGGTAAAAACTACCGACATTATTTTAAACCTTTTGGGTTTCCTTACTTTTTCTGTATTAATTGCCATTGGCTTTACTGCCATTTATGGGCAATACTACAAAAGCGACCAGGAAAAGGTACTACAAAGTGAAAACGAGAAACTCAAAGAGTTTTACGCCATCCTCAATAACCGCCTCGAGCAAGTAGACAAAACGCTTACATCGTTGCAAACCAGAGACAACAACGTATACCGCCTTATTTTTGAAGCCAACCCTATTCCTAATTCGGTGAGAATGGCGGGGGTAAAAAATGACAAGAGTTACGAAAAGATCTTAAAATCGGGGCTTGCCAAAGACAAAAAATCCCTCATTTCCAACACTTTCAAACGGGTAAATCAACTCAAAAGAAAGATGTATGTACAAACCAAGTCTTATGACGAAATCATAAAAATGGTCAAAGACAAATCTAAAATGTTATCGCACCTGCCAGCGATTCAACCCATCTCCAACAAACAACTTACCCGTCTTACTTCAGGTTTTGGTACCCGTATGCACCCTTTGTATAAGGTGGCACACTTTCACCCTGGTATCGACTTTGCTGCCCCTTATAACACTCCTATTTATGCTACTGCCGATGGCGTAGTAAAACGCTCGGAATATATGGGTGGTTATGGCAACACGGTAGACATAGACCACGGTTATAACTACGTAACCCGCTACGCGCATATGGCCAGCTTTAAGGTAAGACCTGGCGAAAAGGTAAAACGTGGACAATGCATAGGTTATGTGGGCAGCACAGGTTTTTCTACCGCGCCACACGTTCATTATGAAGTATTGAAAAACAACAAGCAAATAGATCCGGTATATTTCTTCTTCAATGACTTGACTCCAGAAGAGTACGAAAAGATTTTAAAACTTGCCTCTATAAAAAATCAGTCTTTATCATAGGTTTTACACAAAGTTTTTAGAAATTCACGACGCGAAACTATTTTTTATTCTAATACTTAAGTAAGCGAGTTTTTCGCTTACTTTTTTTTGTAATTTATCGAAACTACTTTTCAGAAGCATCTTATGTCGAAAAATCAGATAAGATCAGTAAGTTTTTATACTGCCATGGCCATTGTAGTGGCCAATATGGTAGGTGCCGGAGTTTTTACCAGTATTGGTTTTCAAGCAGCCGGATTTAAATTTGCCACCGCAAAAGGTGCTGAGTTTGCGCCTTACTTTCCTATATTAATGCTGTGGTTGGTAGGCGGTATTGTAGCCTTGTGTGGAGCCTTAAGCTATGGCGAACTTGCCGCTATGTTTCCCCGCTCTGGTGGCGAATACAACTACTTATCTAAAATATATCACCCCTCCTTTGGTTTTTTATCTGGTTGGGTATCGGCTACAGTAGGATTTTCGGCTCCAGTAGCACTTGCCTGTATGGCACTGGGCAAATACGTAGAAAGCGTGCTTCCAGGGGTCAATGGTACTGTAGTGGCCATTGGGGTGCTCTTACTCATTACAGCAGTCCACTCTTACGATGTCAAAACCGGGAGTTTGTTTCAACGGGTGTCTACTGTAGTCAAAGTAATTTTGATTGTAGGATTTATTTTTGGTGGTTTTTTCATCACCCCCTCCCCCGAAAAAATTAGTATTATCCCTAAAGAAGGCGACTGGACAATGATTTTTGGTTCTGCCTTTGCCATTAACCTTGCCTTTGTATCGTTTTCTTACTCTGGATGGAACGCCTCGGCTTATTTGTCTAACGAAATTGTAAACCCCAAACGAAACGTTCCTCGTTCGTTGCTTTTGGGTACCCTTGCAGTAACAGTAGCTTATATATTGCTTAACTATATCTTCTTATACACTGTGCCAGTAGGCGAACTGGCTGCCAAACAAATGGCTGATTTCAATACACCACTAGAAGTAGGTTATTTGTCGGCAGATAAAATATTTGGTACTGCCATAGGCAAAACAATGGGTTTGATGATTGCCTTATTACTTATTTCTTCTATCAGCGCCATGATATTTGCCGGACCTAGAGTAACTCAGGTAATGGGCGAAGATTTGCCATTGCTAAAAAAACTAGCCATAAGAAACAAAAAAGGCATTCCTGTATTGGCCATTTCATTGCAGTCTACCATTTCGCTCATTCTTATTCTTACCGCTTCGTTTAATACAGTATTATTTTATATCGCCTTTACGCTCGATATTTTCACTTTTTCTACTGTATTGGGCATATTTGTTATGCGTTCGCGCCGTGGTAAAATACGCGCCAGAATTAGTCAGATCAAAGCGTTGCTTCAAGACAACAACTTAAGTAATGAAGACCAGCGTGTATTAGAAACAGAACTCATAGAAAAACAAGGCATTGTAGCTCCTACTTATAGCACCTGGGGGTATCCTGTTACTCCTTTTATATTTTTGATGGCCACTGGTTGGACCATGTACTACTTATTAACCCAAAGAACCCAGGGATCGCTCATAGCACTGGCTACGGTGGCGTTGGGACTTATCATTTATTTTATAGATAAGAGCAATCGTCAGAACAAGGAAGAAGACAACCGCCCTGCCCGTATATTTGAATAAAATACTCAAACATTACTACATAAAACTAAAAAAGCCATCCTCAAAGGGTGGCTTTTTTAGTTTTAAACTTTTAGTGGCAACAAATAATTGCAATTCACTTATTATGAGTAACTTAATCGTGCTTATAGTTTATGCAAAAGCTACTCGTTACTGATTTATCTATTTGATACTAAAAGCCAATACAGGTTGTTTGGCGTGGTTTACAATATTTTCGGCAATACTACCAGAGAAAAAGTGTCTCCACCCCTTCCGCTGATGAGTAGCAACCGCTATCATATCTGCTCCAAAGTCTTCGGCAAAGTGTAAGATGCCCGACTCTTCGTTGGCTTCAGAATAGGTGTGGAAAGTATAATTTTTAAGTTGGGCTTTTTCTACAAAGTTGTTTTTCAATGCCTCAATCTCGCGGGTAGTAGCAAATACCGAAGGAGTAATCACGTACAACAAGTGAATATGGGCGTCAAATACTTTTTGAAATGCCTGCAACTTGTTAATAGAAAGAAGTTGTTCTTCCTTAAGACTAGTAGCAAACACAATGTTGTTGCCCTGAAACCTATCAGAGTGGCTACGCACAGTAAGCACTGGACAAGTAGCGGTACGTACAATTTTTTCAGTGTTTGAACCAATCAATATCTCATCTAAACCACTAGCTCCCTGAGTTCCCATCACTACCAGGTCAATCTGTTCTTTTACTACAGTTTCGCTAATGCATTTGTAAATGTTGCCCAATACTACTTTGGTACGACGGTCAGTATTTGCAAATTCAATATCACTTACCAATTTACGCATTCTACCTTCGGCATTCTCAATAAGGTATTGTACATATTTTTGCTCTATGTTTTCGTCATCGTTCTGACCAATGGTGGGTTGGAAAGACTTTGGAGGGTCAATTACAGTCATTAAAATAATTTCACAACCAGACTTATGCGCTATTTGGTTAGCTACTAATAAAGCGTTTTTTGCCTGCTCGGAGAAATCGGTTGGCACAAGTATTTTCTTCATGAGCTTTACTTATTTTGGTAATGTAATTTTGATTTACAAATAATTTTTATTGGTAAAGGTATTAAAAATATGAATACGTATGTATGATTTTTATCAGGTAAGTAATAACAAGCCCTGAGTTATTAGCCAAAATCAGGGCTAACCTACTCATAATGAATTAATTGAGTTGACTGATTCGTGGTGTTTTATTATGGATTATTGCTAAAAAAATCATAGTTTTTAGAGCAATTGGCCTATGCCAAAGGTAAGTACAAAAATAAGGGTAGTGAGTGCCATTTGTTTGAGATATGGGTCTAATTGGGCAGCTTCTTTTTTTTGATATACGGCCTTGGCGTTGATAAACAAAAGGGGCAATATGATAAGAAATATAAGCTGGTAAGCACTTTGGTAGTACATCAACACATACGCCAGCGAGCACCCTACTCCAGTAATAAGCAAACCCCAATGATAAACCACGGCTTTTTGCCTGCCAATACGCACTGGAATAGATTTTTTACCGGCTTTTTTATCCGATTCAATGTCTCTGATGTTGTTTACGTTTAACACGGCAGTAGCAAAAAGACCACAACTGGTGGCAGGCAACAAAAGTTGCCATTGAAACTGTTGGGCGTGTAAATAAAACGTGCCTAACACTGCCACCCAACCAAAAAATATAATGACTGAGATATCGCCTAAACCCGCATAACCATAAGGCTTTTTGCCTGCGGTATAGGTTACCGCAGCAATGATAGACAAGACTCCTAAACCCAAAAAAAATAAAAAGGTTTGCATAGAATTGATGGCAACGTATAACAACCATACCCCACATACAAGAGATAAAATACCCAACACAACCATTGCCCTAAACATTGCTTGTCGCGATATTTTGCCCGATTGTACGGCTCTTTTGGGGCCTTCACGGTCAACACTGTCTGCTCCATGAATACTATCTCCGTAGTCGTTGGCAAGGTTAGAGAGTATTTGCAAAAAAATGGTAGTAAATGCTGCCAGCAAAAATATTTTAAGGCTAAAAAGCTGATAGGCTCCTGCCAAAAAACTCCCCATACCTATGCTTGCCAGCGCCAAAGGCAAGGTGCGCAGGCGAAATGCTGAAATCCAGTGCTTTATCATTTTGTATATAAAGTAAAAATGCCAATCAGATGGCTTCAAAAAGCAATCTGTTGGCATTGTCGTATTTTATGCTGTTTTTTGTTATCAATCGGGTTATTTGGCTTCAATTGCTCCCAACAACTCTTTGCCCATAGGATCAACCGATGATGGGTAAAACTTTATCACTTTCCCTTTTTCATCTACCAGGTATTTGCAAAAGTTCCAATTGGGTGTTTTACCCGACTCTTTTTGCAACCACTGATACAATGGGTGTTGATCGCTGCCTTTTACAGATATTTTGGTAAACATTTGAAAAGAAACTCCATAGTTTTTTTGGCAAAATTTAGCAATCTGCTCATTACTACCGGGTTCCTGTGCACCAAAATTGTTTGCGGGAAAGCCCAAAACTACCAGTTTGTCGCCGTGTTTTTCGTGAAGTTCTTGTAAGGGTTTGTATTGTGGAGTGAAGCCGCATTCGGATGCAACATTTACAATAAGTATTTTTTTGCCTTTATATTTAGAGAAGTCTATGGATGTTTTACCATCTAGGGCTTTTATTTTGAAGTTGTAAAACGAGCTTTCAATGTTAGCTTCTGTCATACTTCCTTGAATTATTGGTTGTTTTTCCTTTGTATTATTACTAGCCTTTGTTTTTTTCATTGCTTGTTTATCGTCGTAAGAACTAAAAGTAAACCACGACAATATCAACAATGCAGTAGCAGTAAGTAATCTCATTTTAAATCAGCTTTTGTTAAACAAAACAGCGTATTTATTGTAGCATAACCTTAGGTTAATTGAAGTGCTACCTCAATATTTCGTATTTCAAACATAGATATTATATATCTAAAAAGCAATAATACCTGATACAAATGCACTACAACAAATACTTATAGAGAGTAGATTTATCACACTAAATATACTGTTTTCACCTAAAAAAAGGTCTAATACCAAACATTTACTCAGTATATTTCATTTTTTCAGAACAATAAATTTACTCTCTTTTTCAATTAAAGTTGGTACACTATCTCACGTTATATAGCAAGCATTTGTTTTGTCAAGTGTAACTTTATAACATTCTATACAAAATGAACTGCACCTGATACCCTTTCCACGAGAGTAATTTTGTCTGTAAATACAACTAATGGGCAAATATATGGCGAAACGCTTTTTAGTAATTAAAAAAAATCTATACTAAAAATTAGTACAGGGTTTGTTTTGTTTACTTTTTTATTGATGACCATCCAAAGTACATCAAGGCTACAAAAATACACACAAAAATCAACTTCTACAACTCATAACCTCCTCTTTTTCAGTTCATAAGAAATAAAAAAGCCTGATTCAAATGAATGAATCAGGCTTTGGTTTTGGTGTGTTATTTAACTTTTCTAGTTTATTTCAAAAGGCTTAAAAGTACTTAAATCACTACAAGTCAAGATATATAATTGGCGCTTAACTTTACCTTATTAAGTTTTATTATCTCTTCAAAATCAGCTCTAAACTTTGGAGACATCTCAAAAACTTTAAACCTTCCATTATGTAAAACCAATGTCACCTTCAAATTATTTACTAATGATGATTCCGTTATTTCGACCTCTTGGATTTTTTTATATGAAATCGTTATATCATACTTCCAAAATACTAGTGGATTTAATAGTTTGATAGCATTCCTACCAATAATTATTGTAAGATAACCAGCAGTGCTAAAAACATAAATTATTAAGAGAAAAAATACACTAACATAAAAAGCAGTATCGATTGTAAATATTCCAAATAGAATAAATAAAAAAACCCCAATGATAAGAAGTAGGATAGGTATCCAAAAGAATCTCCAGTTACTAATCTTAAAACCTTTCATATTACTTATTATTTCTTGCTACCTTCAATGAGCTCCTTTATAACCTTGTAACCTTGTTTAGCCTTTAATACTGTAACGGTACTAGCCCCTGCTAAAGGTTTCGCCACATCTTTAAGACCTTTTCCTGCTTTTAACCCTCTCATTACTTTAAGACCACCATCAACTCCTCTACTGGCTCCCAAAACAAAACTAAAGCCTTGATATGTATAGTAACCAGTTTTTTCGCTCTTACCCAAACCTTTTGCACCATGTTCAAAAGCTGACCTAATAAAACTATTATGATCACCGTCTCTATATTGACCTAGCATTTTACCAACCATAATGTATGCAGTGGATTGTGCTGCATCACCAGTAACTAACGCTGCAGTACCAGTCCAAACTCCTGTTAAACCAACACTTGCAACTGTAGCTGTAGTATTCAAAACAAATAGCAAACTATTTCCACCTAAATCAACCACATCCCAGAAAAACTCTCCAACTGATTCATATCCCCTAGGTTTTACAGCCAACTGGCTTAGTAGTTCGGTTGGTATAGCATCAGGAGTTAACCTTTTAGAAGTTAAAGTCTCATCATATCCAACATCCCAAATATTCCCACCATTATGGCTACTTCTTTTAAGATACTTTACAACAGTGGTATTTTGATAGCGAGACTTGGCTAACTCGGTTACACTTATACTAGCAATGTTACCAGTCTTCCACTTATCAAACTCTTCCTGTATATCTAGAAATTTCTCTTTCCCCTTTGTGCGTATTAGATCTCTTTTCATCCAGGAAATACCTCCATCGGGTATTTTGACACCCCTAAGAGATAATATCCTAGCCAAGGTACTCTTGATAATTTCAGTATCTTTTGTATTAAGAGCTTCTTGATATAAATTACCCCAATGCTGTGAGTAAATTTTTATGTAAAACTCTGCTCCTTCCAAATCTATTCCGTGGATTGGCTTATTCTCTGCAAAAGCATACGTACTATTCCAAGGGAATTCAGACGCCAAAGGATCCACACTCAAAAACTTTCCAATCGCCGGGTTATACAAACGGAAACCATAATCTTGAATCAGTTTCCCCCACTCCTGGTCGTTTTCCTTTCCGTTAAATCCATACCTATAGTCCCCAAAATCAGTCTTATTCAGAGCAATTCCGGTAACCTCCAACGAACTTCCGATATTCGGCGTCGGATCATTCAGGTGAAATAAAATTTTGGTAGTATCACCCGTGGCAAGGTAACGAAGCTTGAAGTTTCCAGCGGTTTTGTAAACTTCTTCTTTAATGATTTGGTCAGTCGCGGCATCTTTGATCGTTACTTTCAGTTCGTTGTCGCTCGAACTCAAACTATCCAGGGCAACATCAAAGCTCACCTCGTAAGTCTTCAAAGGTGTAGAAGCGTAATCCTTTCCAAACACCCATTTGGCGGAGTCTGGTTCGTAGTCCAGGCTGACCTTAAGTTCGGTCTCCAGACCAATGCTTCCCATCCATCCAGTCATCTCATAAATACCCCAACCATCCGGCAAGTCCACCGGAATCAACATCGGGTCAATCTCGTCGCCGGGCTGCTCCATCCCAAACGGATAGTAGTTCTTAAACGTCCGAACATTGGCGTACTCCAAAAAGCTTCCTCCGTCCTCCAAATAACGTTTTTGATCCGTCACTACACTTCTGACGTTAGTGAGGTGGTCTTTAAGTTCTGCGCACCTAAATAGCCTAAGATCAAATAGTTACGTACATTCTCATTTCCTAACTAATGTCAAAATCCGCATTCATTCATGCACGATAAAAACAAAGAACGTCGCCCCGCAAAAACCACGGGCGCAGCCAAAAATACAACTTATAATCTTCAGAAGAAAATAAAATTACCCAGGGCGTTTGGGAAAGTGAGCGCGCAGATGAACGCAGGAGGCACGACTAAGTGAAGCGGCGCAAACACTGCGCGTAAGCCAGCGGGGAGACGACCAGGCAAAAACACTTTCATGACCACAACCCGAAGCTTTCTAACCGCGCGTTGGGGCCCGCCCGTGTTCACAGCCGAGCCCAAAGGAGTGGCGGTTTTCGCGGGTAAGCTTGCGCGACGACGA